>JBFYZM010000219.1:0-2514 GCA_041309505.1 Candidatus Krumholzibacteriota bacterium | reverse complement strand
GGGAGAATGCGGGACTTGCCGGGGATGAGGAGAACGTCGTCGAACGTGAGCCCTTCCTTGACAACCTTGGGTTTATTCACCTGCGGTGAAAGAGGCGTCGCCCCTTTCTTCCTCCTCTCGTCTCGAACGGCACTCAGAGCGGATTTATATATAGTCTACACCATTGTAATGAGTGAACATACAGCCTGTGGCATGAACTGTCAAGCATTGTCGGGCCAGGCGCCGAGCGGGGCTCTCGCGAGCCGCCGTTTGTCGTAGGTCGCGACCTCGCCGACGCCGAACTCGCCCAGAAGTTCGAACGCAGCCTTGAAGTCCTTTCCGACGTCACCGGGCGAATGCGCGTCGGAGCCTACAGTTACGGGAACTCCCTCCGCGACGCACGCGGCGAAGAAGCCCCGTTCGGGGTACATCGAGCCCGCGCCTCTGCGGATTCCGGCGGTATTGATCTCGATCGCCATGCCGCCGCGGGCGAGGAGCCGCGCGACCTCGCGATGCTCCCTCTTCATCGAACGGGCGGGCTGAAAGGCGCCCCGGCGGAGCGCGTCGGGGTGCGCCACGATATCGAAGAGACCCGTTTCTATCATGCGTTTCAGCTTTTCGAAGTATTTCGGGAACGCCTCGACCGGGTCCTCGCTCGCGAAGCGCACGATCCCTGCCTTGCTCGTGAAATGCCAGTCGCCGAGAAAATGGAGGGCGCCGAGGACGTAATCGAACGGCTGCGAGTCGAGGAGCCGCTTCGTCTCGGCCTCGTGCCCCTCGAAGTAATCGGCCTCGATGCCGAGCTTGATCGCGATGCGGCCGAGGTTTGCCTCCCTGAGCTCGAGGACGCGCTCGACGTAGCGGGGCAGCTTATCCTCGAGCATCGCGTGGTATGGATCGGGATCAACGACCTTTGGAAGGTGGTCGCTGAATCCGATCTCGGTGAGGCCCCTGGCGACGGCCGCCTCGACGTACTCGGCGAGATCCCCCGTCGCGTGCCCGCAGAAATTGCCGTGCAGATGGTAGTCGATCATAGTTCGTAGAAGATAACAGACCGAGCGGGATTCGGCAACGGCGCAGCTGCGGGTCTTCGAGAACCCGCAGGGCTGCGCCGAGGCGGGCACTTCACTTCTCGGAGATTTTCGGAGGCGTTTTGGACTGGACGCACCGCAGATCCGCATAGATGATCCAATACGGATTGTCATGCCGCGGCACCATCATGCCGGTCTCTTTCCCCCAGCAGACGATTCTCGTCGAATCGCCGAAGACCGATCCCCTGCCCAGATAATGGAGCGCCCCTTTCTTGGAACAGAACCCCGTTAACCGATATCCTTGATCGATCCACCACGAATCGTGCATCGCGGCCCGGAACTCGTCGCCGGGCCTCCCGTCCTTATCATATTTCGCGATAAGAAACGGTCGCACCTTCACTGAATCCCCCAGATCCTCGAGATCATCGGGAAATGCTCCCCCAGACAATGATATCCATATTGAAAGCGTCTTCGCGATTTCACTCGCCTCGTAGGAGACTCCCTCCCGCCATCTCTTTGCCAGCAACTCCATTTCCTTGTCACCATCGATGATGGTGGCGGCATATCCGTCGGGAGGCGTCATGCTGAAATACGCCGTGTCGAGTTGAGTGTTCCAGCGGAAATCATCCCAGATATGCGTCGGCTCGCCGGGAACGTGATCCGTCCATCCGTCCGCCGAGGACCTCAGAGCGCCCTGAGGCTGAAAATCACTCACGTCGAGACCGTACATGTACGACGCGCCCCGCTTCGCGGGGTCGCGGCGAACGATCTCGATCCTGAAAGGCAACTCCGAGTCCACATCGACCCATGTGGTCCATTTGTAGTTGTCGCCGATTCTGAACTCGTAGACCGCGAGGTTCTTCCCCTCGCGGCGCTCCCGGCGAACAAATATGTGGCCCTTCTTCTTGTAGAGCCGGGAAAGGTTCCCGACAGGATCCTTCTCCCGTTCCATCTGATTTCGCATAATGACGTTCCGCAGAGAGTCGCTCTCGTCGGACTCCGATGGCCGGTATGGTTCGTAAGTTCTCTTCTCGAGGACAGCCCGTTTTTCCGCCGGATAGATACTGAGCGTTCCGCATTGTCCGCCCCGATAGAATACATGTGTGCTGTCTTCCCAATCGTAGCGGATGAATCCCGCCTGGTTCCTCGCGCGCTCGATCGTACGCCATTCCCCGAGAATCCACACCCGCTCGCGGTAGACGACATTCTCGGCTTTCACCATATTCTCGATGACCGCCGCGAGGGCGGGGACGGGACCGTTGCGGGCATCGAGCAGAAAATCAATGCCCACGATAACGGCGATGACAATGGCCGCGGCAAGAGCGATCCGCGCGACTCCAGGAACCCTGGGAAATGCACGCTGGATTCCGCGCCGACGAGCCGGCACCGCAGCCTCCGCCGGAAGCGCGGCGATCACACGCTCTTCGGCGCGCAGCTCCGCCGACGAGTGGAGCGCCGCGAACCTGTCCATCAGCGAATGATCATCAAGCAACTTCTTGCGATA
>JBFYZM010000218.1:0-3594 GCA_041309505.1 Candidatus Krumholzibacteriota bacterium | reverse complement strand
GATCGCCGCGCTTCTCAAGCAGCACGGCTTCAATATCACGACGGGGGAGGCGCTCCGCGTGACGGAGCTTCTCGGGCGCGACCCGACCGTCGTGGAGCTCACGATCTTCAACACGATGTGGAGCGAGCACTGCAGCTACAAGAGCAGCAGGGCCGTCCTCAAGGAATTCCTCCCGACGGAGGCGCCGAACGTCGTCCTCGGCCCCGGGGAGGATTCGGGCATCATACGTTTCGCTCCGGCGGGGAACGGCGACAACTGGTGCCTCGTCATCAGCCACGAAAGCCACAACCATCCGTCGCAGGTGCTCCCCGTCGAGGGGGCGGCGACCGGCATCGGCGGGATCGTGCGCGACGTATACTGCATGGGCGCCGATGTCGTGGGAAGCCTCGATCCGCTCCGCTTCGGCGATCCGTACGGGCCGAAGGGGCGGCAGGCGATCTCGATCGCGCGCGGCGTCGTCGAGGGGATCGCCCAGTACGGCAACGCCCTCGGCGTTCCGAATCTCGGCGGCGACGTCGTGTTCGACCGGGGCTACGACGACAACTGTCTCGTCAACGTCGTCGCGGTCGGCATCGTCAAGGAGTCGCGCGTCATCCGGAGCCGCGTTCCCGTCGAGGCGCGCACAACACCCTACAAGATGATACTCATCGGCAAACCGACCGACGACTCGGGCTTCGGCGGCGCCGCGTTCGCCTCGGAGGATCTCGCGAGCGAGGAGAAGGCGAATCGGGGCGCCGTGCAGGTGCCCGACCCGTTCCTCAAGCGCGTGCTCTCGGAGGCGATGAAGAAGGTGTTCGAAGCGGCGGCGAATCGCGGCGTCGCGATCGGCTTCAAGGATCTCGGCGCCGGCGGCATCGCCTGCGCCACCTCCGAGCTCGCGCACTCGGGCGGATTCGGCGTGAAGATCGACCTCGACAAGGTCAACCTCGCCATGGGCACGTACCCGAGCGCCGTTATCTCCTGCTCCGAGACGCAGGAGCGCTTCGCGATGGCGGTGCCCGCCGATTTCGCCGGCGAGGTGCTCAGGATATTCAACGATGATTTCGATCTCCCCCACATCTATCACGGCGCGGGCGCCGTCGTCATCGGCGACATCACGCTCGAGCCGGAGTACACGATCGAAACCGCGGGGAGCGTCGTGTGCAGCGCGCCGGTCGACGTGATCACGACCGGCATCAAGTACGACAGGAAAGGGACGCCGCGCCGGCGTCTCTTTGAGGAGCCGAAGCTCGATCCCACGCGCTCGATCCGCGAGGATTTTCTCAAAATGATCGGCTCGCCGAACGGCGCGTCGAAAAATTACGTCTTCCGCCGCTACGACGCCGAGGTGCAGGGGAGAGCGGTGCTTCGCGCGGGCGAGGCGGACGCCTCGGTCATCGCGCCGATCCCCGGCCGCATGACCGGGCTCGCCTTCTCGGTCGACGGGAATCCGTTCTACGGGCTCATCGATCCGTATCAGGGAGGGGCGCTCGGCGTGTGCGAGGCGGCGCGGAACGTCGCCGCTGTCGGCGCCGTGCCCGCGACGATCACCGACTGTCTCAATTACGGCAATCCCGAAGTCGCGGAGGTCTTCTGGGAGTTTTCCGAAGGGGTGCGCGGCATCGGCGACGCCTGTCGCGGGATCGGGCACCTCGCGCACGAGGGGCATCCGCTCCCCGTCGTCTCGGGCAACGTGAGCTTCTACAATCAGAGCGAGAGCGGCACATCGATTCCGCCTTCGCCCGTTCTCTGCTGCGTCGGGGTAGTCGAGGACTACTCGAAATGCCGCTCGATCCAGTTCAAGGAAGAGGGGGACACGCTCTACCTCCTCGGCGACATTCTCGACGAGCTCGGCGGCAGCGAATACTACCGCGTCATATACGGCGCCTCCGGCGCGAACGTGCCGAAGGCCGATTTTCTGCGGGAGCGACGGCTCATCCGCACGGTTATCGAGATGCACACCCTCGGGTGGGTGCGCGCGTGCCACGACGTGAGCCAGGGAGGGCTTCTCACCGCGCTCGCCGAGATGGCGATCGGCGGCCGCGGCGCGGGAGACCTCGGATTCACGCTCGACCTCGAAGGGCTCGCGAACTTCAAGCTTTCGCCGGAGAAGCTGCTCTTCTCGGAGACGGGGTGCTTCGTCGTCGAGCTTTCTCCGGTGCAGGAGCGGGAGATCCTCGGCGTCTGCGCGCGGAATCGCGTGAATCTCGCGCGGCTGGGCGAGCTCAAGGGCCGCGCGAAGCTCGAGATCGTCCGGGGGAGGAAGAGCCTCGCCGCATGGGACGTCGCCGAGCTTCGCGAGGCGCATCTCTCGGGCTGCCGGCCCATATTCGGGATCGGGAAGGGGGGTGAGCGCGCGTGAAGAACACCTTCAAGGATCGCGTCGCCGTCATACAGTTTCCCGGCGTGAATTGCGAATACGAGACCGCCGCCGCGGTGCGGACGATCGGGCTCGACGCGGGGGTATTCCGCTGGAACGAGGATCCGGCGCTTCTCGACGAGTGCGCCGCGGTGATTCTCCCCGGCGGATTCTCCTATCAGGATCGCATCCGTGCCGGCGTCGTCGCGGCGAAGGACCGCGTCATGGACAAGGTTTCGGAGCTCGCGCGCGGGGGGAAGAGCGTGCTCGGCATCTGCAACGGCGCGCAGGTTCTCGTCGAATCGGGGCTCATACCCGGTATCCACTGGGAGAAGGTCGATCTCGCGCTCGCGCCGAACGTCATGGCGGACCGCGAGGGGTACTACTGCAACTGGGTGCATCTGAGAAAGGAACAGAGTCGCTGTGTCTGGACGGCCCGCTACGCGGAGGGGGAAGTCATTCCGATCCCGATCGCGCACGCCGAGGGGCGCTTCGTGACGGAGGACGCCGGCGTTCTCGATGAAATGAAGAAGAACGGGCAGGTCGCGCTCAGGTATTGCGACGCCGCGGGCGCGATCGTCGCGTCGTTCCCCGTGAATCCGAACGGCTCCGTCGAGAACATCGCGGGCGTCTCGAATCGCGAAGGGAACGTGCTCGCGATGATGCCGCATCCCGAGCGCGCGACGTGGCTTCGCCAGGTGCCCGAGGATCTCTCGGGCCGCTGGGGGCGCGACCGTCGCGGCGCGTCCGGCGAATCCGGACGGATGGAGAGTGCGGGACCGGGACGGGCGTTTTTCGCCGCTCTTCGCGGCGACAAGGGGGGTGATCCGCGATGAAGACGCCGGTGCAGCTGTGGGTGCGGCTCAAGGTGATCGACCTCGTCACGCAGACGGCGCGAATCACGCTGACCGAGAAGCTCGACTTCGCGGATACGCTCCGCGGCATGACGCATTACTGGTACTGGGGGATGGACGCCGAGGCGGCCGACGCGAAGAGCGCCCTCGAGGGGATCGACCGCGTGATCCGGCTCGACAGCGCGTTCACGAACCAGAACAAGCATCTCTACCGCCTCGCGGGGGGGGCCGGTCTCGTCCTCGGCGACCTCGCCCTCGAGAAGGACTTCCCGGTCGGGCCGGACATTCCCGCTCGGAATCCAGTCGCAAAGCCTCCAATGGATTCCTCCGCGGGAATGTCCGGCCCTGACGCCGCAGGTGCGGATACTTCCGCGTACGGGCCCATTGGAGGCTCTGCGACTG
>JBFYZM010000217.1:0-6963 GCA_041309505.1 Candidatus Krumholzibacteriota bacterium | reverse complement strand
TGCATCGTCGCGTCCGCGGCTTCTCGGAAAGCGGATTTCGGCATATGTTTTCCTCAATTACCGGGGCGGCAGGCTGTCGCGGGTCGGTTTCTGGAAGCTGCTCCGGAAATACGCCTCGGTCGCGGGGCTTTCGGCGCATATCAGTCCGCACACGCTGCGTCATTCCTTTGCGACGCACCTGCTCGAGGGCGGCGCCGATTTGAGGGCGGTGCAGGAGCTTCTCGGTCATTCGAGTATCGCGACGACGCAGATCTATACGAAGCTCGATATGGATTATCTCCTCGAAGTGCATCGGACCTTCCATCCGCGCGGTTGAAGGAATGGCGCGGCTGAAGGAAAGGATTGACAGCGCTCTCCGATTCCCCTAGCATGCAGGGCTTGGGATAACTCGTTCATGCGGCTTTCGTTTCGGCAGTTGCAGCGCGCGCCGGGGGAGGCTCCTCGATGACATACCAGGTCCGCCTCGTGCAGTTCGAGGGCCCGCTCGATCTCCTCCTGCATCTTATCCGCCGCGACAAGATCAATATCTACGACATACCGATCTCGCATATCACGCGCGAGTATCTCGCGTACATCGAGATCATGCAGGAGCTCGAGCTCGAGGTCGCCGGCGAATTCTTCGTCATGGCGGCGACGCTCATGCGGATCAAATCGCAGATGCTTCTGCCGAGGCACGAAGGGTTCGAGGAGGAAGAGGCCGATCCGCGCGAGGAGCTCGTCAAGAATCTCCTCGAGTACCGGAAATTCAAAGAGGCTGCGCATCATCTCGCCGTGAAGGAGGAGGATCGCAGAAAAGTGTTTCCGAGAATGGCCGCCGCGCCGCAGGCCGAGGAGCCGGAGGAGGAGAGCCTCGAGGTCAGCGTGTTCGATCTGCTCGAAGCGCTGCAGAGCGTGTTCAAGAACATCAAGCAGCAGGCCGTCTATCGTGTCATGCCCGATTCCGTCACCGTCGAGCAGAAGATCGAGGCGATTCGCGCGACCCTCGGCCGCCGTTCCGAAGTTCTGTTTACGGAGCTTTTCAGCGGGGAGTTCGCGAAGATCGAGATCATCGTGACGTTTCTCGCCATTCTCGAGATGATCAAGCTCGGAGAGCTCGTCGCGCGGCAGATGTCGCATGCCGCGGACATCTGGCTTTACAAGCCCGGGGTCGATTCATATATTGGTGCGAATGGAAGCGCGAATGGATGAAAACAGCGATATCGGGATCGACGATCGCACGCTCGAGCGCGAGATCGAAGCGCTCCTGTTCGCGTCCGACATTCCGCTGGCGGCCGCGAAGCTCGCCTCGCTGACAGGCGCGGCGTCGTCGCGTCGCGTTCTCGCGGCGATCGGCGCCCTTTCGAAATTCTACGGCGAATCGGGACGGGGATTCACGATCGTCGAAGTCGCGGGAGGTTATCAGCTCACGACGCTGCCCGAATTTTCCGGCGTCCTATCCCGCCTCTTCAAAGGCCGGAAAAAGGCGAAGCTCACCCTGCCCGCGCTCGAAACGCTCGCGATCATCGCCTACAAACAGCCGATCAGCCGGGCGCAGATCGAGGCCATCCGCGGAGTCAATTGCGACGGGGTGATCGCGACGCTCATCGAACGCGAGCTCATTTCGATCAGCGGCAGGGGAGAAGGCGTCGGAAAGCCGTATCTGTATTCGACGACGAAAAAATTTCTCGAATATCTGGGGCTCAAGGATTTCGGAGATTTGCCGAGCTTCGACGAGCTCGAGCGCAGATTCGCGCTCGACGCGGAGGACCCGAAACCGCTCATCCCGCCGCCCGGCGGTCAATCGGACGGCGGCGAGGCGCCGAAGTCCGACGGGCAATGAGCGCGAAGGTCAGAATCAACCGCTGGCTCGCGTCCGCCGGCGTCGGCTCGCGGAGGAAATGCGACGATCTGATACGCGCGGGGCGGGTTTCGGTCAACGGAGAGACGCCGGCGCGGCTCGGAATGCTCGTCGATCCGGATATCGATTCGATAACGGTCGAAGGACGCGCGATCGCGCGCGCGGACGCGTCTCTGGTGCTCGTGCTCAACAAACCGGCAGGCGTATTGAGCACCGTGACCGATTCCTTCAAGCGGAGAACGGTCATCGACCTCGCCCGGGAGCATGGATTTCCGGAGCGTCTGTACCCGGTGGGGAGACTCGATCTCGATACGTCGGGCATCCTGCTTCTCACCAACGACGGTGACCTCGCCTATCGGCTGACGCATCCGCGCTTCAAGATCGAGAAGACCTATCGCCTGGTCGTCGAAGGGAACGTGACGGACGGTACGCTCGCCGCGATCGAGTCGGGAGTCGAGCTCGACGGGTACCGGACGAAGCCGTGCGCGGTGGCGATCGTCAAGCGGGGCCGCGCGGCGACGACGCTCGAGGTTCGGCTCACGGAAGGAAGAAAACGGCAGATCCGGCGAATGTTCGATATCTTCGATCACCGAACGATCGAGCTCGCGAGAACGGCGCTCGGCGACCTTCGCTTCGATGATCTGCTTCCGGGAGCGATGCGACTCCTGTCGGAGCGCGAGAAACGAAGGCTGCGGGAGCTTGCGGGGTTGATACGAGAAGGGGAGGAATAACCGTCATGTCGATCATGGATCTCATGAGACCGCACTTGAAAAGCGTCAAGCCGTACGTGCCGGGGAAACCGATCGAAGAGCTCCGGAGGGAACGGAACTTCGACGGCGAAATCATCAAACTCGCTTCGAACGAGAACCCGTACGAGCCGATCGATGAAGTCAGACAGGCGATACTCGACGAGCTCCCCCAGGTCAACCGGTATCCGAATTCCGGCTGTTTCTATCTCTGCGTCGAGCTCGGGAAATACCACGCGCTGAACGCGAACCAGATCTTTATCGGAAACGGATCCAACGAGATCATCGATCTCATCGTGCGCGCGTTCGTCAACCCGGATGAAGAGATCGTCTACCCGTGGCCCAGCTTTATCGTCTATCCGATCGTGAGCCAGCTCGCCGGCGTGAAAGCGGTCGAAGTGCAGCTCAAGGATTACCGGCTCGACCTTGCCGAGATGCGCAAGGCAGTCACGCCAAAGACGAAGATCGTTTTTATCTGCAATCCGAACAATCCGACGGCGACCTACGTATCGAAACGCGAGGTCGATACCTTTCTCGGCGGCCTCCCCGACTCGGTTCTCGTCGTGTTCGACGAGGCCTATTACGAATACGTCGCCGCGAGCGATTTCCCCGATACGATCGCTCTCATCAAAGACAGGCCCAACGTTATCGTGCTGCGCACGTTCTCGAAGATCCATTCGCTTTCCGCCGTGCGAGTCGGCTACTCCCTTTCCCATGAAGATGTCGTCACGTGTCTCCACAAGGTGCGGCAGCCGTTCAACGTAAACAGCATCGCGCAGGTTGCGGCGCTCGCCGCTCTCCGGAACATGGACAAGATAGCGGTGAGGGCGAAGGAGAACAGGGACGAGCTCCGCTTCATGCGCGAAGAGCTGCAGAAGCTCGGATTCGTCATACCGCCGTCGCAGACGAACTTTCTGCTCGCCGTTCCTCCGCACGGGTGCGGCGCCGTCGTCGAGCAGCTCATGGATCGAGGAATCATCGTTCGCCCCATGAAGCCGTTCGGGCTCGGCGACGAGACCTTCCGCGTGACGATCGGAACGCCGTACGAAAACAGGAAATTCATCGAAACGCTCAAAGGGTTGATTTGATCCGTTGCGTGCATCGAACGCCGATGCGGGATTTCTCGATGACTCTCTCCGAACGCGCCGCAGCCGTCCTGAGCCGCTTCGTCGTCACGATCGACGGGCCCGCCGGCTCGGGTAAGAGCACGACCGCCTCGATTATCGCCTCGCGACTCGGTCTTGCGTATCTGGATACGGGAGCGATGTACCGGGCGGTTACCCATGCGGTGATCGCGCGGGGCATCGATCCCGGGGATGCCGCCGCCGTTTCGGAGCTCGCGGCTACACTCGAGCTCGAGGTTCGGACGATCGGGGGGAAAACGACTCTCTTTCTCGACGGGAAAGACGTCGAGGGGGACATCAGAACGCCCGAGGTCTCGCGTCTCGTCTCTCCCGTGAGCCGTCATGAAGGCGTGCGTCGCGCGATGGTGCGCCTCCAGAGGTTCGCCGGCTCGCGCGGCGGCGTCGTCGCCGAGGGAAGGGATACCGGCTCGGTCGTCTTTCCGCACGCCGAGGTGAAGGTGTTTCTCGTCGCCGACATCGAGGCGCGGGTGCGGCGAAGACTCGAGCAGCTCGGTCGCATGGGCATCGAGCAGGACTCGGACGCGATCAGGCGGAATATTCTCGAGCGCGACGCAATGGACTCGGGGCGCGCGTTGAGCCCGCTCCTCAGACCCGCGGGGGCGTTCACCGTCGATACGTCAGGCCTGACCATCGAGGCGCAGGTCGCTCTCATCGAAGCCGAGGTGCTCCGTCAGGCCGAGCGGATATCCGCAATGGCGGTGGCTCCCGGGGAGCCGAATCCGTTCGCCCGTTCGGCGGTCTACTACGGGATCACCAAATGGATCGTTCACGCCGTCTTCCGCGTCGGGTTCGGATTGCGCGTATACGGCCGGGAACATCTTCGATACCGCGAGAACTATATCTTCGCGAGCAACCACCTTTCGAACGGCGATCCGCTCGTCGTCGGCTGCGCTTTCGATCGGGAGGTATGGTTCCTCGCGAAGAAAGAGCTTTTCCGAAACAGGCTCTTCGCCTGGCTCATCCGCTCGTACCACGCGATCCCGGTCGACCGGGAGGAGATCGAGCGAAAAACGATGAAGCGTCTCTTCGACCTCCTCGGCGAGGGGCGTTCAATTCTCATGTTTCCCGAAGGAACCCGGTCGCGGACCGGGAAGCTCGGGGATCTGAAAGCGGGACTCGGATTCGTCGCCGCGAAAAGCGGGGTGAGCATCGTTCCGGTGTGCGTCACCGGCACGAACAGGCTGTTTGACTGCCTCATCAGGCGCCGGAAGCTTTCCGTCCGCATCGGGCCTCCGATTCGGATCGACGGGGAGCGCCTGGCGGAAAACAGGAAGGAAGAGTACCGCATTCTCGCGGGAATGGCGCAGAACGAGATCAGGATGCTGGCGGATGAGCAGGAAATTTGAAATCGTCACGTCCCCTCACGTGGGATACTGCTTCGGCGTGATGCGGGCGATGCGTCTCATCGAGCAGGGACTCGAGAGCTTCGGGGGCCCGATCTACACCCTCGGGGACGTCATTCACAATCCGCTCGAGGTGCGGCGGCTCGAGACGCTCGGCGTTCATTCCGTGGAAACGCTCGACGAGGTGCCCGAAGGAGGGACGCTCGTTCTCCGCGCGCACGGCGTGAGCCCGGACCTGATCGACGAAGCGCGGCGGCGGGGCATCGGCATTCTCGACGCGACATGCCCGTTCGTTCAGCTCAGCCAGCGATACGTCAAGCGGTTCGCCGAGGATTCGGTTCCGGTGATCATCATCGGGGACCGCGAGCATCCCGAGGTTCGGGGGATAGCCGGGCATGCCGGAGAGCAGGCGATCGTCGTCAAGAACGCGCGGGAAGCTGAACTGATAGCTCCTCTCGACAGAGCGGGGGTGGTCATCCAGACCACGTTTTCGAGAAGCGAAGCGGAGGAGATCATTTCGGCTCTCGCCGCTCGTGTGCGCGATCTCACGGTCCGCGACACCATCTGCGAAGCGACGGAGACGCGGCGGGACGCGATGCTCGAGCTCGCCCGGGGCGTGGATTGCATGCTCGTCGTCGGCGGCGCGAACAGCTCCAACACGATGCGTCTCTATCAGAAATGCGTCGATTCCGGCGTTCCCGCGCATCTCATCGAATCGGCGGAAGACATCGATCCCGATTGGTTCTCCACTGCCCGGAGAGTCGGCCTTTCCACCGGCACATCCACACCGGCATGGATCATCGAAGCCGTTATCGCCCGTCTTGACGAGATATCGCGCGGATCCGCCTGATACGCCCGTGCCGGCCCCCAAAAAAAACTTGCTTCCGGGACCCTAAGCCTTTATGATGTATTGTTCTTAGTCCATAATCCAGGGAGGAGATCGATTCATGCAGGAAGAGAAGCGTGTTGACGCAATTCAGGGCCCTGCTCAGGCGGGGGAAAAATCGTTCGAGAAAGGCGGTGACGCAGCGATCGGCGCGCGGAAAAAGGCGTATCTGTCCATGTTCGACCAGGTAGCTCCCGAGGAGCTTTCCGGCGAGGATTTAAAGAATGCCGAATGGGATGTCATTCTGGCCGATATCAACCGCAAGGCGGCGGAGCTCCAGGAAGGGAACATCGTCAAGGGCACCGTGTACGAGGTGACCGACAACGAGGTTATCGTAAACGTCGGGTTCAAGAGCGAAGGCTCGATACCCCGGATCGAGTTCTCGAACGCGCCGAACGTCCAGAAGGGCGACATCTTCGACGTGTATCTCGAGAAGATGGAGAATCAGGACGGCCTCATCGTCCTTTCGAAGGAGAAGGCCGACTTCATCAGAGCCTGGGACGACATCAAGGAAGCGTACGACAATCGCCTTACGGCGAAGGCCCGTGTCGATCACCGGATCAAGGGAGGCCTCGTCGTGAAGCTCATGGGAGTCGACGCGTTTCTGCCCGGTTCCCAGATCGCTCTGAGGCAGGTGCCCGATCTCGACGAGCTCATCGGACAGGATCTCGACTGCAAGATCATCAAGCTCAACAAGCGCCGGCGGAACATCGTGGTCTCGCGGCGCGTCGTCCTCGAGGAAGAGCGCGACGAGAAGAAGAAGAAACTGCTCGCCGAGCTCGCCGTCGGACAGGAGCGCGAGGGTGTCGTCAAGAACATCACCGATTTCGGTGCATTCGTCGACCTCGGCGGCATCGACGGGCTTCTGCACCTCACGGACCTCACGTGGGGCAGGGTGAGCCATCCCTCGGAAGTCGTCGCGATCAGCGACAAGCTCAAGGTGAAGATTCTCGATTTCGATCGGGAACGGGAGCGCATCTCGCTCGGATTGAAGCAGCTCACCCCG
>JBFYZM010000216.1:0-3519 GCA_041309505.1 Candidatus Krumholzibacteriota bacterium | reverse complement strand
GTGCTGGCCGAGCCCCTCCGGGGCACCTACCGCGACTGCGAGATCAGCTCGGCGACTGTCCCCCTCGCGGGCGGCAGCGTGAGCGAGGCCATGAACATCCTCGAAAACGCCGCCCTGCGCTCGCTGGGACACTACACCGCATCCCCCGCCACGCTGCACCTCATCGCGGAGACGCTCAGACGCATCTACGCGGACCGCACCGCGCTCATGGGGGACCCGGATTTCGTGTACACCCCCATCAAGGGAATCGTCTCGAAGACATACGCTGCGGGCAGATTCCACGACATCGACCAGTCCTCCGTCTCGCCCCCCCGCTACCGGGACACCCAGGCGGGCAATCCGGCCCGGTTCGACAAGGCGGGGGCGGGAAGAGCGCCGGCGGGGAAGGGGCAGCGCAAGAAGCCCGACGACACCGGCGAGGATGGGGATTTCGGCAAGTCCACGTCCGGCACCTGGTCCGAGGACGCCTTCGACAGCTTCGGGGCTTCCACGCCGAAGTCCTCGCAGAGCGCCCAGGACACGAGCGCCGCTGAGCCCGCCAAGGGAAGGAAGGCCGGGAACAGGCGGGCCGACAGGGATTCGACGGACTTCAGGGACGACGACCCAGAGCCGCTCGAAGAGGCGCATACGACGCACCTCTCCATCGTCGACGCCGAGGGGAACGCCGTGTCCCTGACCCAGACGCTTGGCACGTTCTTCGGCTCGACGCAGACGGTGGCGGGCGTCCTGATGAACTGCGGCATGACCAACTTCAGCGCCACGGGCAAGGTCAACAGCGTCGAGCCGAACAAGCGGCCGCGGAGCTCGATCTCTCCGACGATCGTCCTCAAGAACGGCGCTCCCTTCCTCGTCGTCGGCACGCCCGGCGCCTCCCGCATCACCTCGACGATGGTGGAGCTCCTCGTCAATCTCATCGATTTCGACATGGACGCCGCGGAGGCGAACAGCGCCCCGCGGTTCTACTGCTCCAAGTACGAGGACTTCCTGCACCTCGAAGGGGGAATCGGCGAGCCCGTCCGGGAGAAGCTCGAGAAGATGGGACACAGCCTCCGCGTGCACGACGGCATCGACCTGTTCTTCGGAGGGGCGCACATCATCCGCATCGATCCCGAGAGCGGCGCCGTCTGCGGAGCGGCCGATCCGAGGAGGAGCGGTACGGCGGGCGGCGACTGACCGCGCCGCGGGGGGGCGGGCCGTGTTCATCGCGTCGGCATTGACCGTCTTCGTCATCGGCGTGCTCGCGCTCGAGGCGATCTCGGTCCGGCGCAGCGCGAGGGCGATCGCCGTCCGCGTGCACGTGAACGGCACGCGGGGCAAGTCGACGGTCGTCTCGTACATCGCCGCGGCGCTGCGCGCCTCCGGCAGACGCACCTTCGCGAAGACCACCGGCACCCGGCCGACCCTCCTCCTCCCGAGCGGCGGCTCGGAGATCATCAGGCGGAGGGGGCCGGCGCGCGTGCAGGAGCAGTTCAGCACGGTGCGCCGGGCGGCGCGTGCCGGGGCCGAGTGCCTGGTCCTCGAGTGCATGTCGATCGATCCCGAGCTGCAGCGTCTCGAATCACGGTTCTTCGATCCGGACATCTGCGTGATCACGAACATCCGGGATGATCACGCCGAAGCGATGGGGCGCACCGCGGAGGAGCGGGCGGACGCCATCCTCTCGGCCATGCCGCGCGATCGCGTGGTGGTGGCCGGTCCGTGCGCCTTCGCGGAGAGGCTCGCCGCTGCCGCCGAAGGAAGGGGAAGCCGGGTGGTCTTCGCGGGAGGTGCCGCGGACCCGCGCATCGGCCCGCTCCCCGACGGCGTCTTCGAGGAGAACGTCGCCATCGCCTGCGCGGCTGCGGAGGCGGCGGGAGTCGATTTCGACACGGCGCTCCGCGGCATCCTCGATTTCACCGCCGCGAACGCTGCGCGGCCCCTCGAGATCACCGGGGCCGGCCGCGTCATCCGCTTCATCGACGGATTCGCCGTGAACGACGTCGAGTCGGCCGCGCGCTTCGTCGAGTACTGGCGGCGCAGACTGGCCTACGATGGCGAGGCGGCCATCCTCCTCAACACGCGCTCGGACCGACCGATGCGCACGCTGTCCTTCGCGAAGTGGCTCGCCGCCGCGCGGGGTGTCTCCCGCGTGATCGTCACGGGCACGCACGCGAGCGCGGCGAGACGCGCGCTCCTGAAGGAGGGGGCCTCCGCGGAGAACGTGCTCCTCTGGAACGGCGCCCAGGCGCGAAGGGCCGGCACGCTGCTGCCGGAGGCCTGCGGGCAGGCCGGCGTCGTGTTCGGGCTCGGGAACATCGCCGGGGCCGGATTCGCGATCCCAAAGGCATTGGACCATGAGCTTCATTGAGATCTTCCTCATCGGACTCGTCGCGGGTTTCATCTTCCACGAGCTGACCGGCGTCTCGGCGGGCGGCGTCGTCGCGCCCGCGTATTTCGCGATCTCCATCCACGAGCCCGCGAGCCTCGTCGTCACCGCGGTGATCGCTCTCGCCGTGTACGGAACGCTACGGTTCCTCTCGGGGAGGCTGATCCTCTACGGCAGGCGGAAGCTCCTGCTCGCGCTGCTCGTCGGATTCGCTCTCAAGCTCGTCCTGGAGAGGGGAATCCAGCCCCATCCCTGGGCGGGGCTGGAGCTCCAGTCGATCGGCTTCATCATCCCCGGCCTCGTGGGAAACGAAATGCACCGGCAGGGGATCGCACCGACGCTGCTCGGTCTCGCGATCGTCACGGTCTTCGTTCGCCTGATGACGCTCCTGGCATGAAGAGGCTCGCAGCCATCTTCAGAAGGAGAGACGTCCGCCTGCTGGCGGTCTTCTGCGTCGCGGCGGCCGGACTGGCCCTCGCCGAGACCCGCTGGCGCAGGTCCGTGGAGCGGCCCGACGCGCAGGCGATGCGGCTGGCGGCCAGCCAGGCGGCGGAGTGGTTCGAGATCGTCGGCGCAGCGAAGGAGCGGAGGGGGATCGCATCCGAGGCTCAGACCCGCATCCGATACCGCGGGATGCTCGGATGCGACTGGTCCCCCATCACGACGACGCTCGGCTCGCTCGAGGCCAAGGAGATCGCTGCGAATCCCGAGTTCGCCGCCCTCGTCGTGAGGTGGCTCGACGACGCGGGCATCGGCGCGGGGGACCGGGTGGGAGTGACGCTCTCGGGTTCGTTCCCCTCGCTCGCGATATGCGTGTTCGCGGCGCTCAAGACGCTCGGGATCGGGGCGACGGTCGTCTCGTCCGTCGGCGCATCGAGCTACGGCGCCAACCAGCCCGGCGCGACCTGGATGGACATGGAATCGTGGCTCGCCGCGGAGGGCTCGTTCGACTTCCGATCGGCCCTTGTGACGATGGGAGCCGAGTGGGACGCCGGCGGGGGGCTGAGCGAGGAGGGGATCGAGGAGATCCGGCTCGCGGCCCGGCGCGGCGGGGTCGGGCTCTTCGTGCCCGGATCGCTCGAGGAATCCATCGACGCGAAGACGGCTCTCCTCGAGCGGAGCGATATCAAGCTGCTCATCAATATCGGGGGCAA
>JBFYZM010000215.1:0-4249 GCA_041309505.1 Candidatus Krumholzibacteriota bacterium | reverse complement strand
GCGCTTTATCTACGCGAGCCGCCTGCGCGGTTACCGCTCGGGGCTCGAGGGGACGGCCGATTCATCCGATCTCTTTTCCCGTCGCGATCTCGTCGATTCGGACCTGTACGGACTGAGATTCGGAGCGAAGATACAGGGTTCGACGATCCGATATCTGTTCAGGGAGGATCGGAGGGCGAAGGACGGGTATTGGCGCTTCCCGTCGACGAGCGGCGATCTCTCGATAGGGTACGAGCGGGACGTGTTTCACGGTCTTTCCCTCTCGATTCCTCCGAAGAGCGGCGTGGCTCTCGATGGCGAGCTTCTCTTCGGCAGGAGTTTTCTTTCGGCGACGGGACGGCTCTTCGAGGACGCCGAAGGCGCGAGCGCTATCGAGAATGTCTCTCTCGAGCGCGAATGGGAGCATGGGAGGCGGCTCTCCGTCGGTATCTCGCGCGCGGGCGCTCGATCGCGCGCCGGGCTGCTGTTCAGCCGGACGACGCTCGAAGGGGAGCGCTCCGCGAGGGGCGGAAGACCGGACGGATCGACCGAGGCCCTCGGCGGGAGCTTCGCTTTCGGGGATTCCGCGCTTTCGATCGGTCTCGCGGGGAAGCTCGAGAGATACTCCGCCATGAATACCGGCTCGATATTCTGGCTCGGCAGGACGAATTTCTGGCTCGACGGCGACGAGCTCACGTACGATCGTATCCCGTTCCTTTCCTCGACGCAGGTCTGCGAGGTGAAGCTCTCATGCGGCTGGAAGCGCGAGCTTCCCCCGAATCTCCCCTGGGGAACCGGTCTCCTCGTCGAAATCACCGAACGATGGGACGGCACCGCCGACGGGCCCCGTTTCGGGGAGATCCGTCTTGTGAATGGAATCGCCGTGCATCCGCGCGTGACCTTTCTCCTCGATATGCGCGGCGTCTCGTACGAGTACGGAAGTGTGGGACGGGATTTCGTCGACGCGTTTCTTTCCGTTCGCGGGAACATCAGGAGCGGGCTCTGGTGCGCCGTCGGGGCAGGGGTCAATCCGTACGCCTTCGACCGCTGGCTGTATGCGTTTTCCGGTCACGGAAGGGAAGAGTATCTCATGGACCGCGGCGTCTTTCGCTCGCTCGCGGCGAGCGGAGAAGCGGCTTCGATGAAGGCCCTCTTCGAAGCCGAGGAATCGCTCGCGGAGGATTGGGCCGTCATATTCGAAGCGGGTTTTACTTTCTGATGCGACGGTATTATAATCGAGACATGAGGTATTGCGCGAATGTGGCCGCGCGATGGTGCGCGATCGCGGCTGTAGTCCTGCTTGCGGGCTCCTGTGGCCGATATCTCGAGAAATCGCTCGGCACGCCGGGCATCGACGGCGATACGGTCACGTTCCGGATCAAGGTTCCTTCGGCGCGGACGGTTCAGCTCGCGGGCGACTGGCCCCGGAACAACTGGGGTCGCGGGGACGCCGAAGAGGGAGAGGTCCTTGTCGGCCTCATGGAGAAAAGCGCCGATAAGGGCGCCTGGGAGCTCGCGGTCCGCCTCGGGCCGGGCCGCTACCGCTATCGCTTTCTCATCAACGAGACGGAGTGGTATCTCGATCCCGAGAATCCAAGGGTCGTCGACGACGGAAAAGGGGGGAAGGCGAATCTGCTGATCGTGCCGTGAATATGATGCGTCGTTTTATTCAGCTTCGCGCCGCGTTATGCGTGGCGCTCGCCGTTCTCGCGGTATCGTGCGGGCAGAGAGGCCCGGAAACGGGAGCGCGGGATTTCCAATCGGCGGGACCCCGGGAAGTCGAGGGAGGAGTGAGGTTCGTCTGTTATGCGCCCAAGGCGCACCGGGTCGTGATCGTCGGCGATTTCAACAACTGGTCGACCGGCGCCGATCCGATGTACGATCGCGAGGAGAAGGGGGTATGGTCGATCACGCTCCCGCTGCAAGCGGGACGCTACGAATACAAGTTTCTCATCGACGGCGAAAAATGGATTCCCGACCCCGGGAATGCGAAGAAGATCAAAGACGGATTCGGCGCATATAATTCCGTCATCGAGGTGAGCAGGTAGAAAGGAATGTGCCGGATAGCCGCCTCGCACATGCCAGGTTTTCTGCCGGATTTTCGGGGATGCCGCGAAGTTCTTCGGGGCTTCATTCCAGAGCGCTCACTAACAAACGTTAATTCAAAGAGTTAAAGACTTTCTTGTTGTTGCAATTTGCTTCGGCGTGTGCTATTTTGATTCCGATCGGGCGATTGCGAATCGCAAGCATCGGTCCGCCCGATCGCCGCGATCGGGGCGGAGTTGTCGATGTCGTCGGCACGGCGCGCGGACGATATGCGTATTTGTTATAATACCAATATATTATGAAGCGGGATTGATTCCCAACCGCGGTGACGTTTTTCGGATTGAGCGTTCCGTGCCTGCGCGAAAGGATTTTCGGCAGGGCATATCAATTGAAAGATGCTATTGGCACATAGCTTGCGCGATGTCCTTCATTTGCCATTTTCCGGTGATTCAGGATGAACAGGATCGAATACATGAAACGTGAAATCCCGATCCCGATGCGGCACGGCGCTCTCGCCGCGAGCCTCTGCGTTCTCATGCTGCTCCTCGCGGGTGCGGTCTTCGGCGCGGGAGGCTCGGGGACGGCGACGATCAGCCCTTCGAGCGACGTCGCTGCCGGAGTGTCGAGCACCTGGACGATCCGCTATACCGCCGCCGAAGCGTTCTCTTCGGGGGCGATCGAGCTCGAGATTCCCGACGGTTGGTCCGCGCCTCAGATCTCCGCATCGTCCATGGCCGGATATGTGACCGTATCGAGTGAAGGGGTGCTCGGCGCGCCCGCCCTCGCGATAGTCGGCAGAACGATCTCCGTATCGGTCGACACGCTGGAGGCCGGGCAGACGATCGACATCGTATACGGCGACGCGAGTATCGACCTCGGCGGCCGGGCGGCGGCTCAGACCGGTATCGAGAGCGGCGTCGTTTTCGTCGTGAGATCGAATCCTGAAGGTTCCGGCCAATCCGCGATCGCGTCGTCGCCGATGCTCGACGTCGTCGCTGGAGCCATCGCACGCCTCTCGTTCGTCACTGCGCCGCGGACGTTTCCCGCGGACGGCGAAAGCGGCGTGATCCGGGTGAGGACGGAGGATGAGTTCGGCAATCCCGCCCCGGTGAGCGGCGATCAGAATATTTCATTGAGCTCGACCGCGATCAGCGGGCGGTTTTCGCATCTGGGAGGCTCGAACTTCGTCGAGGCGAGCGTGGTCGTCGTCGCGTCGGGACTCGATACGGTATCGTTGTATTATCGGGATACGGTCGCCGGCGGAAAAACGATCACCGCTTCCGCTTCCGGCCAGTCGTGGACGAACGCCCAGCAGTCGATCACCGTCGAGTCCGGCGCTCCTTTCAGACTCGTGGCGTCTCCATCCGATACGACGGCCGTCGCGGGGGACTATGTGAGGTACCGGCTCGGGGTCGAGGACGCGGAAGGGAACGCGAGCTCGCTTTCCAACGATCAGGAAATATCGCTTCTCGGGCAGCCGGGCGATTTCTATTCGACGACCAACCATGCGACGCCGATCGCGTCCATCGTCATACCGAACGGCTCCGACCACGTATTTCTCGATTACCAGAACACGGATAAGGAGATGACCATCCCCGTGGACCTCGCGTTCCTCGACGTGAATGGTGTTCCTCCCACGCTCGAGGCCGCTTCGGCCCTGATCTACATCGATAACGCTCCCTTCGATACCAACACATCAGAAATATCGGTCAACAAGGCGTCGGCGATCGCAAACGGGATAGATTCGATCGAGGTCACCGTTCGGGCTCGCGACATCTACTACAACGGCGTCGACGGGGCGACCGTCCTTATCGCGTCGACGGGCTCCGGCAATCTGCTCCATCAGCCTTCGAGCGTGACGAGCGGAACGGGTTCCGCAGTCGGAAGCATCGTATCGACCAAGGCGGAGGGGAAGATGCTCACGGCGAAGATTGACGGCGTCGATATCGTCGAATCCGCCGGGGCGAACTTTACCCCCGGGCCCTTCAGCGCTTCGGCCTCGAATGTGACGGTGGACAAGACGACGGCGGTGGCGAACGGGGTAGACTCGATCGTGGTGACGGCGCTCGTGGCGGATGTCTATGGCAACCCGATAAGCGGCAGCTTCGTGGCGTTCGAGGCGACAGGAACTTCGAACACGATCACGCCGTCATCGGGAGTGACGGGCGCCGACGGGCGTCTGGTCGGGAAAATGCGATCGACAAAGGCGGAGCCGAAGACGATC
>JBFYZM010000214.1:0-8093 GCA_041309505.1 Candidatus Krumholzibacteriota bacterium | reverse complement strand
TCGGAAAGCAGCTCGCCGGCAATCTCCGGATTTGGCCGGACACGAGGCTGCTTCTGGTCATCGCGAAGGCCAAACCGCCCGAGGCTGTGGAGGTCGTCGATTCCCTTATGATGAATCCCGTTTGGGCGGCGAAGATCGAGACGATACTGGCCTCGGCGGCGCTCGGCGATAAAAATATCGAGGAAAGGGCGATCAGGCGGTTCAACGTGGCGGCTGTTCCGGAGGAAAAGGCCGAGGCGGCAAAACACCTCGGATTCATCGGCACGCCGGCGGCCCTCGAAGCGCTCGCATCGGGGATCAGGACCGATCTTGTGATCGAGATGACGGGAGTCTCCCGCAGATCTGTGAGGATCTTCGTCATCGAGGGTCTCAGGTACAATTACCCCGACAAGACGTTCCTCTTCTCGAACGCCGTCAGAAGCGACGCGGATTACGAGACGATCGAAAAGTTCTGCGAGGAGACCTTCGGCACGAAGTGGAAGGAGGCCCGGCCGCCCTTCCTCTGGATCGAGGGATTCCCCTCGGAGCCGCCGAAGGGTAGGTGAGGGGGGCCGCCTGGCGGGAGACGATTATTACATGGTTCAAAGAAGCCCGTGAATGAGTCAACGAAGATAAAACAGGTCGGAAAAGGAATATCCACAATGCGAACAATATTTCTGCTTACGATCTTCAGTGTCCTTTTCCACGCCGGCGCGAGCTGTCAAACCGATCAAAAGGGTTTCCCCGATTTAACAGGCCCCTATCTTGGCCGGACACCGCCGGAGAAAACCTCCGAAATCTTTGCGCCCGGCGTCATCTCAACCGGTCTCGATGAGAGCAGCATCGCGTTTACGCCCGATGGAAAAGAATGCTTCTGGACAATTAAATTTTCGAGTCTCGAAACGATTGTCACCAGCAGATTGGAAAATGGAAAATGGACCGAACCCGAAGTCGCCCCCTTTGCCGGCCGGTACTTTGATGGATGGCCGGCAATTCGCCCCGACGGAGAGCGGATGTTCTTTCACTCCTCCAGGCCGGCAAACGATGCCGCTTCGGGTATTACGGCGCAATTCAACATCTGGTATGTCGACAAAACGGCGACTGGATGGACTGAACCGGCGCTCGTCAATGCCCCGGTGAACGGGAGTGAGAATACGACCTGCCCTTCCGTTACTAAAGAAGGGACCCTCTATGTATCCAGGCGATTCAAGGACATGACGGAAATGATTTGCCGGGCGAAACTGATCGATGGAAAATATGGAGAGCCGGAAATTCTCCCTGCCGCGATCAATACCGGTGAGTATAATTTCCACGCGTTCGTCGCCCCCGATGAGAGCTATCTTGTCATGCCGGCGTTCGGAAGGGATGACGCCATCGGCGGCGGATGGAATTATTATGTCTCGTTCAATAAAGGCCAGAACGACTGGAGCGAACTCATCAATCTCGGCGGGAAGGTCAATTCGGCTTTCTGCCTGGGAACCCCATCTCTTTCCTGTGATGGAAAGTATTTCTTCTTCCAGGTGGTTGAACCGGAAACTGTCACGCCGGCGCTCGAGCGAAAACACTCGCTGAAGGAGTTGATCGAGCGCCAAATCCGTTTTCCAGCCGCGAATTGTTCGGATCTTTATTGGATCGATACGACAATAATAGAGGAAATAAGATCTAATATCGGGAAATAATGAGATGCCCGGCCGCCGCGGTGGTCAAAAAGAGGCGCGGAGCGATGGCGACGAGATGAAATATGCCGGGGAGGCAACGATGAAGACACGAATGACGGTAGCGATGTGCGGTTTGCTGTGTATGCTGCTGTTCGGCGCGGAAGGCGCGGCGTGCGGAGAGGCGCTGCCTGCATTCGCGGTCGAGGTCGAGGGAGGCTTCGTTTGGCAGACGGTGAACGACGTTCAGATCCCGAACGACGCGGGCGGAACGAGGTTCTCCATCGTCGACGTGATCGGGAGCGGCCCCTATCCGGCGGGGAGAATGTACCTCACCTGGAACGTGAATGAGCGTCACGGGGTGCGGCTCCTGCTCGCGCCGTTCTCCGTAACGGACAGCGGCGAGATTTCGGTGCCGGTTAATTTTGCGGGGGAAACGTTCGAGCCGGGAGTAGTGCAGGCAACGTATCTGTTCAATTCGTGGCGTGCCACATATAGATACCGCTTTAAAAGCGGCGAACGCGCCTCGTGGTGGATCGGATTCACCGCGAAGATTCGGGACGCCAAGATCGAGCTCGATCAGGATGGAGCGACGGCGCGAAAAACGGACATCGGATTCGTCCCGCTCCTTCATTTTGCTGGGTCGGTCCGTCTCCGGGAAGGGCTGTTCTTCGTGCTCGATCTCGACGCGATCGCGGGCGGGCCCGGGCGCGCGGAAGACGTCGCCATCAAGCTCCAGTATGCCGCCGGCGAACGTTGGCGTTTCTCGGCGGGGTATCGCACGGTTGAAGGGGGCGCCGACGTCGACGAAGTGTACACCTTCGCGTGGCTCCACTACGCGGTGCTGTCGGCGGAGATGGGATTCTAGTGAGCGGGAGACTCCGCTAAGGATATTGGGATTATAAGGATTCTTACCTGCGCGAGCTTCGCCTTCAACATGTCGAAAGGATCGACGGCGAAATGCTGGAAGAGCTGGCGGAGCGTACGGGCAAGCCTCACGGCCAGGTTGACACAGCCGAATCCGTATCACCGAAGGAGCACCATTTTCCTGGTCTTGGTAATATCACCGGTCCTCAAAGAGCAGAAATAGATCCCGGAAGATGCCGTTTGCCCCTCCTGATCCTTGCCATCCCACTGGATTCGATGGAAACCGGCGCTCTTCCATTCATCCAGAAGTCTCCGTATTAGCTTGCCGGATACGCTGTATACGTCGATTGAGATCCTTGCGTCTTCGGCCAGGCCATATTCGATAGTGGTATGCGGGTTGAATGGATTCGGGTGATTCTGCAGCAGATCGGACAAGGGCGTCTTGGGCGTGCTGCCCGTCGTCGTCGTATAATCGATCTCCAGGTATGCGCCCGTCGACGGGGGCACCTCTTCCTTGCTTGAGAAATTCTGGAAGCGGTTCGCGCCGCTCCCCTCGCCCTGGACCATCATGAGGATGCCGTAGGTACGCACCTTGTCCAGATTGCCCTGCAGAAGCGCGGTCAGATCGATCGAGGCGGTGCAGGGAGGGGCGCTCGCCCAGGCGGGCAGGGTCCCGCTGGACACGACGCTGCCGTCGTAGTTGCCTCCGCCGAGCGTGTTCCACGTGTCGGTGCTCTCGTTGAACGCAGCGTTCAGTGCGAACACGTCGACGTCGATTGCGCCGCCGGCGCCCGAGGTCGAGTTGCGCGAGACGACCATGACCGCGCTCGTGATCTGCGAACCCTCGAGCTCCGCCGGAATGTCGAACCGCCACAGGCCCCGGGCCGCCAGGTGGGTTGCGTGCCACGACACCAGGATCCGGGTGCGGCCGCCCTCATTCTCGTCGGGCACGCCATGGTCGATAAACACATCGTTGACTGCCGGACAGGTCACGATCTCGGCCCGGGCCGGCGCGGCCAGGAAAAAAACCGCGGCGAAAACAGCGATAACCAGCCTTGTCATCTCATTCTCCCTTGACGAGTCCGATCCCGGCGACCCCCGCGGCCCGCGCCTGGTCGGCCCGGCACAAGACGTGCGCCGGCACGAGCGGTCTCGTGCCGGCGCCGTGATCATGTTTAACGGTACATAGCCTTGACAGCGGACCAGGATGAGTTCTCGGTCGCCACGACGTTCGTTGTGATCACCAGGTACGCGCCCGTCGACGGCAGAACATCTTCCTTGCTGGCGAAGCTCTGGTTGCGGTTCACGCCGCTCCCCTCGCCCTGGACCATCATGAGGATGCCGTAGTCGCGCACCTTGCCCAGATTGCCCTGCAGAAGCGCGGTCAGATCGATCGAGGCGGTGCAGGGCGGGGCGCTCGCCCATGCGGGCAGAGTCCCGCTGGATACGACGCTGCCGTCGTAGTTGCCTCCGCCGAGCGTGTTCCATGTGTCGGTGCTCTCGTTGAACGCCGCGTTGAGAGCGAACACGTCCACGTCGATCGCGACGCCGCTGCCGGAGGTCGAGTTGCGCGAGACGAACATGACCGCGCTCGTGATCATCGAACCCTCGAGCTCCGCGGGAATGTCGAACCGCCACAGGCCCCGGGACGCCAGGTAAGTGGCGTGCCACGAGACCAGGACCCGGGTGCGGCCGCCCTGATTATCGTTAGGTTTGCCCTGGTCGATATACACATCGTTGACTGCCGGGCAGGTCACGGTGTCGGCCAGAACCTGGGAACACAGGAGAATCGTAGCGAGGACGAACAGGGCCACTCTGCGTTTGTATCTCATAGTCATAAATGAACACCTCCATCCGGTTAAAACACGCCTGACCCCGGCAATGAAGCAGGGGCCGGCTGAACTTGCGGGCCTGGTTGATGAACGGCGCAGCTAGACTGGGGTAAAGGGCATTCTTGATCGCTCTCCTTTCCAAGCACGGGAGGCCGCGGCGTTTCCAACACGACCCTATCGGTCCTGTCCCGTAGGCATGCGCCCTTAGGGAGCGGGACTCGGAGAAGACCCAACCGACTATTGGGTTTTGCGGCAAATTATATAGTAACAAGACATAATAGTCAAGGAAGTAAATCGGCGGTTATCAACCGGTTCGCTGTCCATTCGTCACGTATTCCTTCTTGACCGTCGTGCCGGATACTGTTACATTTGCTTCCTAAAATTCGCCGGCCCTGGCTCGCGCCATGGCTATTCTCCGAGTCCCCGCCCCTAACGGCGCAAGACCCATGGGGAGGGACCGATAGGGCCCCACTGGAAACGGTCAGGCCTCCCGTGCTTGGAAAGGAGAGTGTCCATGTTCTTCGTTCCCGCCCGCTTCTCCCCCCCGGGTCGAACCCCGTCCATCGCGGCCGCCGTCCTTATCGCTCTGGCGCTCGCCGTCCTTCCCGCCTGCAGCGACGACGCGACGAGCCCTCCCGAGGAGGTCGGGGAGTGGATCCGGGTTCACTTCGAGGGAGATTCGACACAAGTATACCTCAACGATCTGCCCTCGATAGATGTCGATGGGGAGGAGGCGGTTCGCCTCGACGAGTTCGTCGACACATCGATCGTCCATATGTATGTCGACAAGGACGATAACCAGCACGATGCTCGTTTCCTCTACGCATACCGGATCGTCGGAGATGACGGATTCTCGGCATCGAAGAAGGGGTATCCCGATAACACGTGGGACCAGATGCCCCTCGGTTACATACTAACATCCACGCGCAGGGTCATGTTCCCCGACGAAGCGATCGACCTGCCGGGCGCGTACAACGTGAAGGAGACGAGATATATCCACGTGCTCCGCAAGTTCGACGTCATCGCCGCCGACACGTCCGCATTCTACGAACTCGCCGACATGCCCGTCGTGCAGGTCGAGAACTTCGAGGCCGTCACCGAGGACGCCGTGAGGCTCTCCGATTTCGTATCGGAGCTCATCGCCGATCCCGCGTCGCACAGTTACAACATCACGGCGCTCGACGGATACGGAACGATCGATCCGATGACGTGGGAAGAGCTGCAGACGGGATACTGGCTCCTCGAGACGGAAAAGACAATCTTCACCGATCCGGATCTCAACACGGGGCGATATAGATTGAGAGTGCTCCGTCAGATCGAGGTCGAATGAACCAAGCGACACTGATACTGATAGGGGCCGCCTTGGATCTCTCGGCGGCGGGTGCGATCGGAGCGGTTCCCGCCCCGGCGGCCGTTGATACCCTCGCCGCCGCCGACACGCTCGCTTCGATCCCGGCCGTTCCCGCCGACTCGTTCAGCGTGATCTACCGGCTCGAGGAGATCGTCGTCTACGGCAAACGTCCACGCGAACTCTCGATGGTCACCGAACTGCGCGCCGGCGAGGTGGCCGCCCGCGGCGGCGGTGACGTTGCTCATACGCTCCGCCTCGAGCCGGCCCTCTCGATCACCTCGGGGGCCAAGGCCGAGACCGAGACGAGGATCCGCGGGATGCCGTCCCACTCGGTGCTCGTCCTCGTCGACGGGAGGCCGGTGAACACGGGGTATTACGGCAAGACGGACCTCTCGATGATACCCTCGACAGACATAGCCGCCGTTCAGGTGATCAAGGGACCCGCATCCTCGGCGTATGGGCCGAACGGCATGGGAGGGGTCGTCAATGTGATCACCCGGAGCGGTCTCGATGCACCCGGGACCGAGTTCGGCGCCCGGTTCGGGAGCGATGGACTGCGGCTCCTCAACCTCGGGACCGGCAACCGGCGGGGGGCGCTGAGCTGGAGGCTCAGCGGGTACGAGCAGTACCGGGACGGTTTCGCCCTGAGCGATGATTTCGAACCGACCTCGATAGAGGACGGCGGACGTCGCACGAACAGCGGGTACCACAAGGCCGGAGGCTCGCTCAAGATGGGGTACGAGCGCAGCGTCGCGGACCGTTACACCGTGACACTCGGATACAACTGGTCCCGCCGTGAGATCCCGCCTACGGTATACTCATGGGACGGCCCGATGTGGCGCCGATTCCCCGAGTGGATCCGCTATGGCGCGTCGATCAACAACGAGCGCGTCATCGTCGGCGGGTTCGAGCTCACCACCGTGCTCTATGCGGATGCGCAGGAAGACCGCCTCATTGATTACCTCGATCCCTCGATGAGCGGCGACGCGATCGAGTTCGATTCGAAGCTCGAGAACCTCACGGCGGGCGGGTCGATGAGCCTCGAAGGGTCCTGTGGAGAGCGGCACGATCTCCATGCCGGGCTCGCATACAAACGCGACGCGATGGACAAGAAACCGGACCTCGACGAGCCGTGGGTCAGCCACTCCATCCAAATCGGGTCGATCTTCATCGAGGATCGGTACACTCCGGTCGCCGCGGCGACGGTCACCGCGGGAGTCCAGGGATTGATCTACGCGGCGGAACAGGATGCTCCGGTGCTCTCCGATGTCTGCCCTACGCTGGCGCTGCGCTGCACCCTCCCGCTGGCAGTCGAGGCGCGGGGGGCATACTCGAGGGCGGTCCGGTATCCGACCCTGCACACCCTCTACAGCGAGACCTCGGGGAATCCGGAGCTCCGCCCCGAAACGGCCGACAAGTTCGAAGCCGGTCTCGAGCGGTGGTTTCTCGGAAAGGGGGAACGGCATCTCGCCGTCGAGGTCGCGTGGTTTCGCAGCGAACTCGACAATCTGATATACCGGCCGAACAATTCTCAACAGTTCCGCAACATACTCGAGTCCGTGCTGACCGGGATGGAGGCGACGATTCGCGCCGGTTGGTCGGAACGGCTCGTCTTCGAGGCGGGATATGTCTGGATAGACCTGGACGCATCGACCCCCGAGGTCGTCGAGGAGCTCGCTCCGCATCGGCTGAGCCTCGCCGCGACCCTGACGGCGCCGTTCGGGACGGAGTTGCGATACGATTTCTCGGCGCTCGACGAGCGGACCACATACGTGCCGGACCGGATGCTCGACGCATATCGATATCACAGCATCAGCATCAGCCAGGCGGTGGGGGCGCGGCTGTCCCTGCGATTCGATGTCTTCAATGTTACCGATGCGGACTACGAGGAGGAGCTCGGATACCCCGCGCCGGGGCGGCAGCTCTCGGCCGGATTCGATTGGAGGATGTAGATGAAACGATTCGCTTCGATCATGGCTTTTTTCGCTTTTGCGGCCGCCACGGCGGCTTTCACCGTTCCCGTTGCGGCCCAACCGGACACCCTCGGCCGCAACAATGATTTCTACGACGACCTCGCGCTGACCGATCTTCCCGGTCCCCGGACGATAACGATAGCGGGGGAGACGGCGGGCACGGGTGTCGTCGATCTCTCGAGCCTGACGCTGCGGACCGTCATCCGGCGGGAGGCTCAGCTCGAAGGCGATGCGACGAGGTTCGTCGGGGCCTATCGCTATGACGGCTATTCGCTGTTCGACTTGCTGCGAACCGTCGTTCCCGAGAAAGCGGCTCCCGCCGAGTTCGACCGCGCGATCGACCTCATCGTGATCGTCGAGAACGCAAAGGGCGAGCGGGTCGTCATCTCCTGGGGGGAGATCTTCTATCCTGTCATGCCGCACCGGATCATCATCG
>JBFYZM010000213.1:0-7701 GCA_041309505.1 Candidatus Krumholzibacteriota bacterium | reverse complement strand
AGACGGCGTTCCTGTACCGGGGAAGGGACGGCTACGAGCTTCGCTGCTTCACGCCCGCGGCCGAGGTCGAGCTCTGCGGCCACGCGACGCTCGCGAGCGCGCACATTCTCTGGGAGACGGGCGATCTCGCGCCGAAAAAGGAGGCGAGGTTTCAGACGAAGAGCGGGCTTCTGACCGCGGCGCGGAGAAGCGACCTTATTGAGCTCGATTTTCCGGCGAAGCCGGAGGAGAAGGCGGAGGCGCCGGAAGGGCTCATCGAGGCTCTCGGGGTGGAGCCTCGGTACATCGGGGGGAACGCGTTCGATTACCTCGTCGAGGTCGAATCGCAGGAGATCGTGCGGGACGCAGCGCCCGATTTCGCGCGCCTCAAGAAGATCCGCGCCCGCGGGGTAATGATCACGGCGGCCGCGAGCTCCGCGGGATTCGACTTCGTGTCGCGATTCTTCGCTCCGGCGGTCGGAATCGACGAGGATCCGGTGACGGGCTCAGCCCATTGCTGCCTCGGCCCCTATTGGGGCGCCAAGCTCTGTTTGACCGAGTTCAAAGCCTACCAGGCCTCCGCACGCGGGGGGATCGTCCGCGTGCGTCTCGCGGGCGACCGCGTCATTCTCGGCGGGCACGCCGTCACGATTCTCCGCGGAGAGCTTGCGGTGTAAGCAGGCTCGCCGGGCCGCAATCCGCGCTTCGCGGCGATACTCCCTGGCGGCGACCCGCGCGGGGCGCGCTATTTTCCTTTCACGATTTCGGCTATCGTTTCCTCGAGGAGCCTGTTGAAGGTCGCCGGGTCCTCGATCTGCACGAAATGTCCCCGTCCCGGCATGAACTTCGCATCGAACGAGGCCGCGAGCTTTTTGTTTCCCTCGACGTTCGTCGGCCATTTGTCGGCGTTGACGGCGCGGATCGGAACCTCGATCTCCCCGACGGCCGGGGCCGGATCATAGCGCAGCAGGTTCTTCATCGCGCCGATTCCCACCTCCGGAGGGGACGAGGCCATGTCGGCCGCGATGCGTTCGACGAGCGTCGTATCGGCGCCGGCCGCGAACATGCTCCGCACGAACCGATCGGTCACCGGCGAGAAATTTGCCTGGAAGGCGGCGAGCCACTGCTTCTGCTGCTCCTCGGGGAACTTCTCGCCGAAGTCCTGGAATGTGTCGACGCCGATGACGCCGATCACGCGGTCGCTCATCAGGCGCGCCGCCTCGAGGCTGACCGGTCCGCCCATCGAGTGGCCGACGAGGATGACCTTGGTGAGCTTGAGCGCTTTGACGACGGAGGCGACATCCGCCGCGAACGCCTCGATCGTCCAGTCCGCGCGGCCGGGCCCGGAATCGCCGTGGCCGGCGAGATCGACGGCGACGACTGTGTGCTTCTTCGCGAAATAGGGGATCTGGTCCTTCCAGTAGCCTCTGTCGCAGCACCAGCAATGAACGAACACGATCGCGGGCGTGTCCTTGCCCTGCACGGAATAGCTGATCGGGACGCCGTCCGCCGATTTCACGACGGCGTCCTTCGCGAACGCGGCGCCGAGGGAATCGAACGGCGCGCCGAGGGGCGCGAGGGCGGCGAGGCTGAACACGGCGGCGAGCACGACAACGAGCGGCATTGAGAAACGTTTCATCGCGGACTCCTTTCGCGGTTTCAGTTCGTTCTCTGATAATAGATCATCGCGCATACCTTCACGACGGCCATCGCGGCGGAGACGGCCAAGAGATCCCACCGAATAATGTCGTTCTCGACCGCGTCGTACGTGAAGAATGCGAGGAGCAGAAGCAAGCCGACGAGCACGGCAAGGCGCGTCGACTTGAACCGGTGCATGACGAACCGCTCGTCGAGCATCTCGTCACGCTTCCATTTGAAGAGATTGAGGAACCATCCGCCGGGCGTCATTTCATTCTCCTTCCTCGAGTGTGAACATGTCGTCGGTCGGGCATTTGAAGAACCGCGCGAGCTTGAGGGCGAGGGGGAGGCTCGGGATGTACTTCCCGCTCTCGATCGAGATGATCGTCTGCCGCGACACTCTCATCGCCGCGGCGAGATCCTCCTGCGTGAGCTTTGCGTTCTTCCGGTGCTCCCGGACGCTGTTCGCGACTTTCTCATTCATGGCTTTTCGCGAGCGCCCCCATGATCAGCGTGAACACGGCGAGCGCGAAGGACATCCCCATGAAGACGCCTTCAAAGAAATTGAACCATTTCGATCCTCCCGACATCCGGTGCATGAGCTGCGAGATGCACAGGAAGGTGACGCTCAGAGGCAGGATCGTCTCTCTTCTGCTTCTCAGGTACATCTTGTGGGCTCCTTTCTGTAAAGTACGCTTTACATTTCCAATATAGTCCGAAAAATCGTTTTGTCAAGTCAGCTTTACATTATTTTCAGTCGACGAGACGCGGGAAACGGCATACAGTTTTGGAGCAAGAGAAGCGATTCCGGAGCAACTATCTCGATAAGGGGTGCAGCGATGGATTATCTTGTCGAATTCGACGATCTCCCGTGGCAATCGCCAACGAAAGGAATGCGGTTCAAGGCGGTGACGCATGGCTCGCGGCGGCTCCGCCTCGTCGAGTATACAAGGGATCTCGAGCCCCACTGGTGCGAAAAAGGGCACATCGGGTATATGCTCGAGGGCCGCTTCGAGATCGCGTTCGAGCATGGGAGCTTCAAGTTCAATCCGGGAGACGGCATCTTCATCCCGCCCGGCCGGGAACACCGGCACATGGGAAAGGCGTTGTCCGGCGTGGCGAAAGTGATATTCGTCGAGGACAGCGAGTGAATCCCGGTGCAGGGGGTCTTTCGCAAGGGGGCGTGGGCATGGTTCGCGTCCTCCTGGTGATGGCGGCCTTCGTCTGCGGATTGGCCGCATCGGCAATTGCCGCCGGAGATGAGCTCGCGACGCTCAATCTCGGGGAGAATGCGAGCTGCTGGGGGCCGGTCTTTATCCACTACGTGCCGTCCCTCGCGACGATAATCAATACAGCTACTCCGCAAGAAAGCGGCTTCAAGGAGATCCGTGTCGCGAAGCTGCGCCTGTCGGCGAGGAGCGCCGATACGCTCATCGTCGACTACACTGAGGGCGGGAGCTGCGATCCCGGTTTCATTATCAGTCTGATCGAAAAGCGCGGGCCCCGAAGGCTCGATTGGCCTATCCATGGTCTCGATTTCGAGGCGCCCGGCGACGGCTTCTTCTACGTCCGCGGGCACACGGATTCGTGGTTCGACATGCGCAGGAAGTTCACCGTCGAGGGAGGGAACCTGCGCGAGACGAAGCAGCCATTCTATTACGTCGGGCTCGAAACGAAGACGCTTCGGCAGATTCCCGTCTACAGCACGCAGGGATGCAGCGAATATATCGGACGGATCGAAGAGGGCGCCCCTGTCACTGTTCTCCTCAGTGACGGCGCAACTTTCCTTCTGAAAACCGACCACGACATTTTGGTGTGGTGGCGTCCGCAAATCACGCAACAACGGGCGGAGGAGATAGAGGGGATCTATTTCGCGGGGGACTGATTTCCCGCGCGCGCGCCTGAAGAAATCGAGAAATCCGCTCGAGTGTTGAAACTATTTGTCTTCGATCGTGTACAGTAGATAAGTGGAAAAGGCTTTCGCGGCGAAGGGTGAAATGCGCCCTCCGCGCGAGGCTTCTTTTTTGCCCCCTCGCCGAAAAGGATTGTTCGGCGAAACGTCAAGGAGGAGACCCTCATGTTCAGATCCCGCCTCGCGCCGTTCTTCACGGCGCTCATGCTCGCGCTGCTCCTTTCGGGAATCGCGATCGCGGCCGAGAAGGCAACGGAGGTTCCCGATTTTTCGATGAAACCGCGCTCCGAGGTTCCCGTCGAGTATACGTGGCGTGTCGAGGATATCTACTCGACGTACGAGGATTGGCAGAAGGACAAGGACGCCCTCTCGCAGATCATCCCGCTGATCGACGCGAATGCGGAAGGCTGGACCGAGAGCGCCGCGAAAATGGCGGACCTCTACGAGCTGACCGACGAAATCTGGAAGAAGGCCGAGCGGCTCTTCTCGTACGCCTCGTTCCAGAGCGACGCCGACATGAGCAATTCCAAGTACCAGGTCATGAAGGGGGAATTGCAGTCGATGTTCGTGGGGATCGGAGTTAAGCTTGCATTCATAAATGAAGATCTCCTCAAGCTGAAAGACGAAACGCTCGCCGCGTACTTCAAGGAAGAGCCGCGCCTCAAGCCGTATCGCTTCTCCATCGAGCAGACGATACGCCTCCGCGAGCACGTGCTTCCCGAGGACCAGCAGCAGATCGTCTCGAGGACGGGGCTCTTCGGCGGCACGCCGGGGAAGGCCGCGAACATGCTCAACGACGTCGATATGCCGGCGCCCGACGTGACGCTGTCCGACGGGAGCGTCGTCACGCTCAACAACGCGACCTATTACCGGCTCCGCGCGTCGAAGGATCCGGCGGACCGCACGCTCGTCATGAAGACCTATTGGGAGAACCGCAAGAAATACGAGAACACCTTCGCCGCTCTTTTCGACGGCGAGATGAAGCGGCACCTCTTCGGGGCGCAGACCGCCAAGTACAAGGACTGTCTCGAGGCGCGTCTCGACGGCGACGGGATCGACACCCTCGTCTATCACCAGCTCATCAAATCGGTGAACGAAAATATCGGCGTGTTCCACCGCTACCTGAAGCTCAAGGGGCGGCTCCAGGGCCTCGACACGATGCGCTACGAGGATATCTACGGCTCGGCGGTGAAGGCGGTCGACAAGACGTACACCTGGGACGAAGCCCGCTCGCTCGTCCAGCAATCGCTCAAACCGCTCGGCCCGGAATACGCGGCCGTCCTCCAGAACGCGTTCGAGAACCGCTGGATCGACCGATACCCCAACAAGGGCAAGCAGAGCGGCGCCTACTCGGGCGGCGTGTACGGCGTACACCCGTTCGTGAAGATGAACTTCAACGGCTCGTACAACGAGGTGTCCACGATCGCGCACGAGCTCGGCCATTCGGTGCATTCGTACCTGGCGCAGAAGAATCAGTCCTATTCGGACGCCGGGTATCCGCTGTTTCTCGCCGAGATCGCATCGACCTTCAACGAGACGCTCCTCCTGAAGCACATGTTGAAGATCGAGAAGGACGATCTCTTCAAATTGTATCTGCTCGACAGCTATCTCGATCAGGTGCGCGGCACGATCTTCCGGCAGACGCTCTTCGCGGAGTTCGAGCTCGCGATGCACCGGCGCGTCGAGGAAGGAAAGGCGCTCACTCCCGATTGGCTCAACGAGAAATATCTCGAGCTGACGCGAAAATATTACGGCCACGACACGGGCGTGCTCAGGGTCGACGACTACATCCAGAACGAATGGAGCGGGATACCGCACTTCTTCAGGAACTACTACGTGTTTCAGTACAGCACGGGGATGATCTCCTCGATGGCGCTCGCCGACAACGCGCTCGCCGGAAAGGAAGGCGTCGCGAAATACCTCGACATGCTGAGGGCGGGCGGAAGCGACTATCCGCTCAACACGCTCAGGAAAGCGGGCGTCGACATGATGACGCCCGCGCCGTCGCAGGCCGCCTTCAAGACGATCGACGGGCTTCTCACGGAGATGGAGAAAATCGTGGCGCGGCTCCAGAAGCAGGAGAAGATCTAGGTTCGGCGGCGGGAATTTGCGCGGCGCCTGCAGTATCGATTGCTCCCGGGGGTATGGCAGCTCGATACTCGCAGCGCCGCGCTTTTCTATTTATACGCGGGTCCTGTCGGCGACTGCACCCCGCGCGATACGCGGGTCCTGTCACCGATTGCACCCCGCACGTGCTCGCTCGCAAAGCGAGCTGCGCTGCGTGCGGGGGCCCCATCGGTGCCACCCGCTATTCAGGGCTCAGCCGCCGCCGTCTCCCTTCATTCTCCCGGCCTTCTTCGCCGCGGCGGCGAGGATAAACTCGATCTCGGCGTTGACGCTCCGGAGGTCGTCCGCGGCCCACTTCTCGAGGGCCGCGAACAACCTCTCGTCCAGTCGGAGCAGAAATTTCTTCTTTTCGCTCATATCGACGACACGCCGGCCCTTTATTGATAGATGGTACCCGTGTTGATGACCGGCGTAACCTCCCTGTCGGAAACGAGCGCGACCATAAGGTTATTGACCATGGTAGCTTTCTTGTCCTCGTCGAGCATGACGATCTTCTGCGCGCTGAGCGCGTTCAGGGCCATCTCGACCATGCCGACAGCGCCTTCCACGATCTTCTGGCGCGCCGCGATGATCGCCTGCGCCTGTTGACGCCGGAGCATCGCCTGCGCGATCTCGGGCGCATAGGCGAGGTGGCTGATCCGCGACTCGATGACGGTGACTCCGGCGACATCGAGTCTCGTCTGGACCGTGTTCTTCATTTTCTCGGATATCTCCTGCACGTTCCCGCGCAGCGACGGCTGGTCGTCGGCCTGCGTGTCGTACGGATACTCCGAAGCGAGGGCGCGGATCGCAGTCTCGCTCTGAACGTCGACGAACTGGACGTAGTTGTCGACGTCGAAGAGCGCGCGGGAAGAATCGACGACCTGCCATACGACGACCGCGGCTATTTCCACGGGATTGCCGTGCAGGTCGTTCACCTTGATCTTCTCACTGTTGAAATTTCGGATGCGGAGCGACACGCGTTTCTTGTCCGTAAAGGGGTTCACCCACCAGAATCCCGAGTCGCGGATGGAGCCGACGTATTTGCCGAAGAGAACGAGCACGCGCGCCTCGTTCGGCTGGACGACGGTGAATCCCATCATCCACAGGACGATGAAGAGAGTGAAGGGGGCGAAGAACCAGAGGACCGCGGTGTTGTCCGCGAGAATCCCTGCCCGGAACACGTAGATGTCGACCGCCGCGAAGACGAAGAACAGCACGAGCGCGACGAATCCGTTCATCTTTCCGGCTCTGGTCTCGGTAACGGTTTGCATAGGTCACCTCCGTCGGGTTGAATGTGATATCACCATGATATCAAGGTAATATCATTCTGTCAAGGGGAAAATTTCGAGGGAGGGGGGCGCCGGAGCGTGTATAATCGAACGCGCGTCCCCGGGGGGGCGAGTTCGCTCGGGGGGCGCGTTCTTGATGTGCTGCCGCGAATGGAGTGATTGATGAAGATCTTTAATATGTTTATCGCGTTTTTGATTCTCGCGAGCCCGGGCGCGGTCCGCGGCGAGCGTCTGAGTAAGGACGAGCATAGGGCGTATCAAACTATCGTTCCCATGGATCCCTACGATTACTGCAAGAAGCTCGCTTCGGACGAGTTCGCCGGCCGCCTCACCGGGGACAAGGGGTATACGGCCGCGGCGAAGTGGGCGGCGTCGAAATTCAAGGGATGGGGGCTCGCCCCGCTCGACGCGAAGGAAGGGTATCTGCAGCCGTTTCCCTCTCCCTATACGATCGTCGACGAGGCGGAGATGACGCTCATCCTTACGCGCGGAGAGATGAAGCTCAAGGCGCCCGATGATTTCATGCCGCTTCTCTTCGCGGCGAGCGGAGAGGCAACCGCGGAGCTGGTCTTCGCCGGATGGGGCATCAGCGCCCCGGCGCTCGGGTACGACGATTACGCGGGGATCGATCCCGCCGGAAAGTTCGTCCTCTGCTTCCGCGGCACGCCGGATAACAAGAACGAAGCGTTCGAGGAGTATGACCAGCATAGGACCCGGATGCGAACGGCGAAGGACAAGGGTGCTCTCGGTCTCATCTACATCTACGACAAGCCG
>JBFYZM010000212.1:0-3067 GCA_041309505.1 Candidatus Krumholzibacteriota bacterium | reverse complement strand
ACACGACGATCTCGCCGCTCCCTCCCGTGCCCCGCACCGCGAAGGTCTCGACGCGTTCTCCATTCGTCATGTCAACGATGAGAACCTTCTCGCCCGCGGCGATATCGCTGCGCTCCATGAGGTCGTCGCCGATGATAATGCAATCGGGCTTGTCGGGAATCTCCCTCGTGATCGTCGCTTGATGTATTTTCGACTTCACGAGGAGCCGCTCACCCATGTTCGATATGATGAACTTCGACTTCCCCGAGCGGGTGAGCGGAATTTCCTCGACCTTCGCGAAGGCCACGCGGAAGGACTCCCCGAAATTCGCCTTGATCTTCTTCTCGAGCTCGCGTTCATACTCGTCGCGCCACTCCGGACCCGGGACGAACCGGAACACGATGCCGCTCACTTCGCGCTGCTCGATCTGGAATCTTCGTATGCCCGGCACGGCGCACGAGAGCCACGACCAGAATTGGCCGCTGACACGCTTTCCGGCCGGCGTCAGGATCTCGTCGAACAAGCGCCCCTCGACGCGTTCGAGGAGCGGGAAACCGCTCCCGCACGGGCAGACTCTCCGCGTCGACACCGCGAGATCCCCCGTTCGGTACCTGATGAACGGCATATAGAGATTCAGAAGATCGGTCACGACGATCTCGCCGGCCTCCCCCTCGTTCGCCGGCTCTCCGCTCTCGGCGAGAATCTCGACGTAGTAGAGGTCGTTCATGACGTGAAGCCCTCGGTGCTCGCAGCACTCATGGGCGACGTTTCCGAACTCCAGGCTCCCGTAGCGATCGAAGACGCGGCATCCGAACACCGACTCGATGAGCTCGCGCTGGCTCTCGAAAAGCTGCTCGCCGCTCGAAATGATCGCCCGCGGCCGGATATCCGCGATGCCCCTGCTCCGGCAAAAGCCCGCAAGAAGCGCGAGCGCCGACGGATACGCGGTGATCAAGTGCGGCTTGAAACTGCGAAGCTGCGACGCGTACCGGAGCATCGTCGCATCGGACATATCGAACGTCGAAAGATAGAAGTGGTTGTTGAAATAGCTCTTCGCGGCGTCCGCGAGACGCTCCCTGAACGGAACGTCGAGAGGCATCCCCCACAGCACGGCATGCCTGTCGCCGATATCGATGCCCGAGCGGCGGTATCCTCGAATCGTGTTCGCCCGCCGGATCTGCCCGGCGGAAGCGTCCACAAAGAATCGGAGAGGCTCCCCCGTCGTGCCTCCCGTGCTCGATGCGTCTCCCCTCCGCATCGGATCCCTCGAGATCATAAGGCTGCCGGCGTCGCGGATCGTCTCCTTCGCGAGAAGCGGCACCTTCCGGAAATCGACAGGGCTCTGGATATCTTCCGGCTTGATGCCGACCCGCCGGAAGACATCCTGGTAGTACGGAACCCGGCGCACCGCCTGCACGAGAAGCGTTTCAAGACGCCGCCACTGGATATCGTCGATCTCCCCCCGCGGAAGCCACTGGTTCCTTTCGAGCTCCTCGAGAAAAGAAATGAGCCTGTCCCCCCGCAATCCGCGATATGCCGGGTAGATCACGCTCCTGACCAGGGGGGGATACAGAGACGGCAGCATGGCGCCCCTTTGCTCTCGTAACCTGCTTTCCCTCTATGAGATACTACAGTCGTTCGAATGGTAGCCTATCGTCGGGGAATTTCCAAAGGAAAAAACCGCGCGCCGCCCTATCGGGGCTGCCGGCAGATACCTACAAGGAAATCGCTCGCGGGAGCGACCTTTCGAAGCAGCTCGTCCTCCGCCGCAAAGCACATGTCGAGCAGCCGCTTCGTTTCCGGATCGCCGCCGAGGAAATTGGCGGCGATGTCGCTGAATAGGAGCTGCAGAACCGTTCCGCCGTATCCCTTCGTCTCGACGACGTCGAACGTCTTCTCGAGGAGGGGAACGATCCTCGACGATTCGACCGCCTCCGTCGGATCGTACAGCATCATGGCGAGCCGTCCCGGCCGGTGCACGCTCCGTTTGACCGATCCGCTCTTCCATCGAATCCGGTATCGTTCGGGGATCCGCGCGAGGAGCCCGTTCACCGCGGCGAGCTGGGCGTCGGTCCACTGAAACCTCGACGGCCCGACGAACTCGTTGAAGACGAAGAAGCCATCCGGTTTGAGAAACGCGCGAATCCGCTCGAGCATCCTCTCGAGAGGGGACACGTGGTGGAGAAACTGCTCGGCGATCACGAGATCGTAGGCACGGTCCGGCAGCGCGACGCTCGCGGCGTCGGCTTCGATGTAGTTGATCGTGCCCGAGAAGCCCGCCTCGCCCGCGCGCTCCCGCGAGTAGGCGATCCGGGCGCGCGACCTCTCGACGGCGTCGATCCGGCCGAATCTCCCGCTCCGCGCGAGCTCGATCTCGCGATTCCCCGTGCCCGAACCGAGGGACAGGGCGGTCATCGCGCCCGTTTGGCGAAAGTGCCGCCGCAGAAAGAAGGCGCAGTAGTCGACATCCGGATCGCCCGAGATCATGACGTTCCAGCGCTTCATGACCTCGGGGATATCCCACCAGTTCCTGAGCGGGTACGCAACGTGGCTCCAGGAAGCGCCGCGGCTCGCTATCCGCGACGCAATCTCCCCGAGGCGTCCCTGTCTCGCCTTTTCGGCGAGGAGGGTAATGTCGTGCACGTTCACGAGATTGCCGAACATGGTCGTTCCATTCTAGCACCGCGAGCGCCGCGCCGGGCAGCGAAAAGAAGCGCCGGACGGCCCGCCGCCACGAGGACGTTGACACGAATCCGCAAATCCTATATGCTGGTACTATGTTTACGCGCCTCAAAGAATGGATCTTACTAACCAGGTATAAAAGAAATGGATTGCAAGTGGCAGATGACTTCCATTACGGCGCCCTTCCCGATCTTGGCTCCGAGCCGTATTTAATAAGCATAGGAAAGCATGTAACTATTGGCGCAGGCGTAGAATTCGTAACTCACGATGGCGGCACGTGGGTTTTCAGGGAGTTGCCCCAATACAAGCGTGTGATAAGCTATGGTCGTATAACTGTGCTCGATAATTGCTTTATTGGAATGGGGACAATCATTTTACCGGGCGTCTCAATAGGTCCGAATTCCGT
>JBFYZM010000211.1:0-14208 GCA_041309505.1 Candidatus Krumholzibacteriota bacterium | reverse complement strand
CTGGAACACTGACGGTATCTGGCTCGCCATGAAGATCGGAACGCTCAATACCGACCACGCCCACAACGGCCTCGGAAACCTCATGATCTACAAGCGGGGCTTCCTCGCGACGGACAAGGCGGTCGAGACGGGCGACGGCATGGCTCACAGCGATCTCGACCACAACGTCCTCTATATCGCCCCGGGGGACGACAAGAAGCTGTACTGGGGGGAATCGACGCTCAGACATCTCGCGAGCACGGCGAATTACCTCTACTTCGCGGGGAACCTGAGCGGACCGTACCTCGCGCAGCCGTCCTACCGGAACAACACGGTTTTGCGCAAGGAACGCGAGATCGTCATCATCAAGCCCGAGAACGTCATCGCCGTGATGGACCGCGGCACGTCGACCGACACCGCCCACGACAAGACCTTTCAGATGTACCTGCATAACCAGGCCGTCGCCTCGGGCGCCGACTACCGGTCCTCGAACGGAACGGACGACCTCGTTATCCACCCGGCGTTCCCCGCCGCTCCGACGGTGACCCTCGACACCTACGGCGCCCCGCGACTCCGGATCTCGACTGCCGCGGCGCAGGTTTCGAAAAGCTTCCTCAACCTTCTCAAGGTGACGACGGCGGGCGGCGCCTTCACGGCCGCGCAGGCGACGGCGAGCATAACCGACGTTGCGGCCGCCGCATTCGTGGGCGTGAACGATCCGGTCGATTATCTCGCCGCCTTCAGCGCCGATCCCGAGGGGGATCCCGCGACGGCCTCGAGCTTCTCGATCTCCTTCACGCGAAGCCACAGCGCCGTGCGGACGTACCTCGCGAACCTCACGCCGAACACCGCCTACTACATCGGCGGAACGACGAACGGCGCGACGGGCATCGTCTCGATCTCCCGCACGATGACGAGCGGCGCGACCGCGTACCAGAGCGGCGCGGACGGATTTCTCTTCTGCGAAGTGAATCTGGGCGAGGCGGAGCAGCCTCCCCCGCCGCCCCATCCGGTCGGGATAGACTGATCCGCGGACGCTCCTAGGCCCCGATCGAATCGAACGACGAGCACGCGATGCCGTGCGCGCGCATCGCCTCGAGCAGCTTTTCGGGATCGTCCCCGAGGATGCAGATCCTCCCCCACAACTCGAGATCGACCATGTTCCAGAGGAGCTTCGGGCTGCCGGCGAGGAGCCGGTTCATGGCGGCGGCGTCGAAGCGGAGATGCTCACGCACGAAGCCGTCGTCGAGGAAGAACGCGAGCGGATTCACCCAGCGTTCGATGGGCACGTCGCCGCCGTATTTCTTCCGGGCGGCGAGATGGGACCCGAGGTAGGGCCGCGCCGCTTTTCGCACGACGATCTTCGACGTGCGCCAGTCGACGCAGAATGCGCTGGGGAGATTCACGGCGAAGCGAACGACCTCGAGGTCGAGGAACGGGAAGAACAGGGAGTGCCCCTGGGAAGCGGCGAGCTCCGTGCGCCTATTGAGGAGGTGCTGCTGATAATCGCACAGATTCTCGAGCATCAGCACCTTGAGGGCGCGCTCCGAAGGATCCTCGATCGCCGCGTACGCCGACTCCACCCCGCTCTGCATGGCCGCCCGCTCGAAGTTCCCCATCCCGACTCCGGCAAGAACCCTGAGCGGATTGCGTATCCGCTGCTGCAGGTTGACGACGGCCGGATCGGTCATCACGGCGCCGGCGACGGCGCGAACCCTCGGGGGCAGCGCCGCGAAAAACTTGCTCACGCGGAGATAGCGGTAATACGACTTCACGTTCCCGAATCCGCCGAAGAGGAGGTCGCTCGCGACCCCGTACACCTGGTTCGGGCGTCCGAGCGACCGGTGCCGGTCGATGCTCGTATAGAACTTCGCCGTGTTCGGATGGACGATCGGCTGGCTGAAATTGACGATCGACTTGAGAAGTCCCGGATAGAAATCCCGGGCCGTGAGCGTGCTCACATGAAGCTCGACGCCGAGATGGTCCGCCGCGGACTTCGCCATATCCCCTTCGGAAAGCCGTCCTTCGGACACGTGCGTGCAGAAAATCGGGAGCGGAATCCCGAGCTCCTTGAAGATCCCTCCGAGGAAGCTGCAGTCGATCCCACCTCCGCAACTCAGGCCGAAGGTGGCGACGTCGCGCCCCTCGACGATCCGTCCGACGGCGCTCTTGAGCCTGCGCGTGAGCTCAGCGGGCGCGTCGATACCCCGGTTCCCGCGATATTCGGCCGCGTCGAAAAGCTCTTCGTACCTGAAATAGGTTCCCCTCTCGACCCGTCTCGTCGCGAGATCGACGGTGAGGTACGTGCCGAAGGGAAGAAGCGCGATGTCTTCGTAGAAGGTCGCGCTCCCGTAGAGCGCGTCGAACACGAGATGCTCGACGACGGCGGCCCTGTTGATTCGTTTCGCGGCGAGGAGGGACACGATCGGCCCGATCGACGTGGCGAACGCGAAACGCCGGGCGTCGTTCGAATAGTAAATGGGAAAGTATCCGCTCCGATCCCCCGCGATGAGCAGCGAGCCCCGCTCCGCGTCGTAGATCGCGATCGTGAACATGCCGGGAAGAAGCTTCAGGAAATCGACCCCGCGCGAGCGGTACAGCGCCGCGAGATTCGAGCATGGATCGGCGCCGGGATCGAGGCCGTTCTCCCGGAACACCGTTTCGACGCCGCTCATGAGCCCGCTGTACGCGACGACGCAGCGCGCGTCCCCGATATCCTTCATCTCCGAAGCGAAGCTCCGGCCGGTGGTGATGAGGCCGAGCGCGACAGCGCCTTTCACGCTCTTCCGGAAGGTGCCCGGCGCCACTCGCGGGCGTGGAAACCGCTCGCGCATCGTTTCGACGAGAGCCCCGACGTCCTCCGAGCCGCTCCAATCGACGAGCCCCAGAATTCTACCCATCAGCCAGCTCCTCTCTCGGCAAGTACCGAACGGTAGAGCGCCTCGTACGCGGCGGTCATGCCCGCGAGCGAGAACCTGCGTTCGACGGTATCCCGCGCGCCGCGAGCCATATCGCGGAACGGCGCCGGATTCTCGGCGAAACCGATCAGGGCGGCAGCGAGCGCGTCCGTATCGCCCGCGGCGATGAGCGTGCCCGTTCTTCCGTTCTCTATGATTTCGCTCGTGCCCCCGACGGCGGACGCCACGACGGGAACGCCGGCGGCCGCCGCTTCCAGTATCGTAAGGGAAAGCCCTTCCTCCGTCGAGGGCTGCAGGAATAGATCGAACGCGGCGAGTCGCCGCGGGACGTCATCGGTGAACCCGGCGAGCTTCACCGAGCCCTCGAGGCCGAGCTCCGCGATCAGGCGCTCGACGGCGCCGCGCTCGGGGCCGTCCCCGACGATGACGAAGACGCAGTTCGGGCGGCGTTTCGACGCTTTTCCGAACGCCCTCAGCATCGTGGGATGATCCTTCACCGGATCGAGCCGGGAAACGGCGCCGAAGACGACGCTCGCGTCGTCGAGACCGAGCTCCCGGCGGGCGCCGGCGCGATCGAGGGCCTTGAAACGCGCCGTATCGATCCCGTTGTAGATAACGACGATCTTCGCCTGATCGACGCCGCTTTTTTCGCGGAAGCTCTCTCCCGTCTCTCTCGAGACGACGACGATCCTGTCGGCGAGATGATAGAGAAACCTGCGGAAGCGCATGGACCACGCGAAGCTCGCGAGCGCCCTCCCGTGCTTCGTGTGGATGACCGGAATGCGCGCGAGCCGCGCCGGCGGGGCCGCGTGAACGTGCGAGATAAAGTTATGCGTATGCACGATCTGGGGGCGCGACCGCGAAAAATGTCCGCCCATCCGGCGCATGGCCGAGAGATACCTCACTCCTCCCGATCCGATGAGCGTGCAGGAAAGTCCCCGCCGCTCAGCTTCGGCGCGCAGGGGCCCGAGCGACTCGAGGCACACGAGCTCCGGCGCGATCCGGCCCGATTCCTTCTGCATCCCGGCGAGGTCGACGACGAGCTTCTCGGCGCCTCCGAATTCGAGGCTCCTGAGGACATGCGCCACCCTGATCGCGCTGTTCGTTTTGTGCACCTCCGCCATCGAGATTCCGGCACGTTCGATTCCGGGGCGATGATACTACGCGCCCGAAAAAAGTGTTATTCTTTTGCGTCCGTCCTCCGCGGCGAATAAGCGCCGAAAAACGCCGGCGCATTTCCTCGAGCGAATGACATTGCGCGGACGGTGCGCTATCGGATACTATAATGAGCGCGGCGCCCCGTTTCCCGATTCGACCCGCCCCGTCCGGCGGGAGAAAGTGCCTGATGATATCGATTCTGAAGAAGCTGAACAGGTTCGCGCGCAGGTGGCTTTTCACCTTCGCGGGCGTCGTAACGGTCACGAGGTTCGTGAACGACCCGAAAAAGGCCTATTCCTATTATCCCGATCTTCCGGCGAAATCGAAGGCCCGCGTATGGCTCGAGCTCATCGGATGGCTCTTCAGGCACGGGGAAGTGAACACCTTCTACTACTATTACGGTTTCGACGTGAGCCCGGTCGATCAGGGCGCCTACATCCCCTACAACGAGTTCAAAGACCTTCGCAACAACTGGAACAGAGCCATATACATCGGCAGGCGCACGACGAGCTACCTCGCTCTTCTCAGGGACAAGTACATGTTCTATCTCCTCCTCTCGAGCCTCGATTTCCCGACGCCGAAAGTGCTCGGTCTCTGCATCGGCGGGTCGATCGACTGGCTCGACACGCATACGACGGAGGGGATCGATTCGCTCATGAGGCGCCCCGGATTCAAGGCGTTCTGCAAGACGATACTCGGCGAGAGCGCCGAGGGGGCCTTTCCCCTGCGCGTCGAGAAGGGCTTGCTTCTTCTCGACGGCGCGCCGGTCACGCTCCCGGATCTCACGCGGCGCCTCGCGGGAGGGTTCATCATACAGGAATTCATCGAGCAGCATCCGCGCACGGCGGAGCTCTACCCCCCGTGCATCAACACGCTTCGCATCAACACCATCCGCAAGGGAAACGACGTCGTTCTCTTTTCCTCGTGCATGAAGATGGGCGCCAACGGATCCACCCGCGACAACTGGGCGTCAGGCGGGCTCATCGGCGTCATCGATCGGGAGACGGGGCGGCTCATGAAGGAATTCAAGTTCCAGCCGGGACGCGGCGGGGTAGTCACGCGGCATCCCCAGTCGGGCGTCGTTTTCGAGGGCTACGAGATCCCGTTCTTCAAGGAAGCGGTGCGCATGGCCGTCGAGCTTCATTCGTTCCTCTACGGCATCCATTCGATCGGCTGGGACGTCGCCATCACGAAGGACGGCCCGCTCATCATCGAGGGGAACGACAACTGGGTCATCGCGGCACATCAGGGAGTCGAGGGCGGGCTCAGGGCGAGGTTCCTCGACACCCTGGTTCACGGCGGGAAAGGCGGCTCATGCTGACGATCTTGAGGGCATTCAGGCGTCGTCTCCGCAAAATCGCGTTCATCCTCGCCCACGTCGGCGAGGCGCGCAGGATGGCGTACGACCCCGCCCTGAACGTGACCTACTTTTCCGGCGAGGAGCTGAAATCGAAGCCGAGGATCTTCCTCGATATCCTCTGGTGGCTCGTCAGGTTCGGCGAAATCAACGTGTACTATTACAATTATGGATTCGATCGCAAGCGCGGCGCCCGCATGGAGGAGTACATCGACTACCCGAATTTCAAGAGAATCCGGAACATGTACAACAGCCGCGTCGCGATCGGACGGCACGTGACGGACTACGAGTGCATCCTGAAGGATAAGTTCGTTTTCAGCCAGGTGATGAAGACCCTCGGCTTCCCGACGCCGGAGGTAATCGCGTGCTGCCTCGGAGACCGCGTTCGCTGGACCGCGCCGCGCCGGATAACGGGCTACGACGAGCTGGGGAGCATCGAGAGCCTCAGCGCCTTCTGCAAGCCGTTCCTCGGAGAGTGCGCCGAAGGGGCCTTCCGTTTGACCGTGGAGGGGAAAAGACTCCTCCGCAACGGCGCGGAGATTTCGATCGAGAAGCTCCGCCTCATCCTGAGGGAAGGTTACATTATCCAGAAATACGTCGCGCAGCATCCCCGCCTGGCCGCGCTGCATTCCCATTCGGTGGCGACGCTGCGTCTCGTAACCATCAATTCCGGCAAGGAGATAGTGCTCTTCGAGTCGTGCCTGAAGATGGGCGCCGGCAAGCTCATCGTGAGCAACTTCGCGGCCGGAGGGCTCATCGGGGAGATCGATCGAGCGACGGGAAAGCTCATGAGGGATTTTTACGGCAATCCCACTCACGGAGGCGGCAGGGTCCAAAGACACCCGGATTCCGGAATCATGTTCGAGGGCTTCGAAGTGCCCTTCTACTTCGAGGCGGTCGCGATGGCGAAGGCGCTGCATCGCCGGCTGTATGGGCTTCGCTCCATCGGATGGGACATCGCGATCGGCCCCGACGGACCTATCATCATCGAAGGGAACGACAACTGGGAGCTCACGCAGACCCCGCTCACGGGCATGAAAAGAGAGTTCTACCGGCTGATGCCGGACCGCGGCATTCGCCGCGGACCGGTGAACATCCTCAACGGTTCTGGAACCGTTTGATCCTCTCGTCCAGTATCTTCCCGTCCCGGACAATGGTCGCGGCGTCGAGCACCGCGTTCGACTCGCCCGCGGCGAGCATGTCGAGGTACGGCGCGGCCGCCGCGCTGATGGCGCGCGTCGCCGAGTGGCGGAAGAGCGAGGCCGTGTGGTCGACGGCGTAGTGGATGACGCCGTCGCGCACGTACACCGGATCGGCGATCGTCGTCGGACGGGTCGTCTCGATGCACATCCCCTCCGCGTCGCAGCTCACATCGATGATCATGGAGCCCCGCGGCATCCGTTTGAGATCCGCGGCGGAGAGAACGAGCCTCGAATCGAAAACGTCCCAGAGGAGGGCGTTGACGACGACGTCGTAGCGCTCGACCTCGGTCCGGAGCCGAAACATCCGCTCCTTCGGATAGATACGAGCGCTCGCGCCCATCTTCTCGAGGATGCGGATCGCGCCGCGGGCGCAGTTGCCCCGCCCGAGAACGGCGGCGTTCCACTCGTAGGGAAGGCGCCCCGAGAACTGCGCGGCGTGGATGACGGCGGACTCGCCGGCGATCTCGTTGTTCCTCCAGAATACGTGGAGACGGCCTTCCTCGAACATATCCTCCCACGCGACCGCCGTCATGCGGCGATTCACGAGAATGTCGGTGATCTCGCGCCCCTGCACGGCGTGCACCCATCCGAAAAGGACGGCGCCCGGCTTGAGCAGCTCGACCATATCGGCGTCGAGCGCCTTCGGATTGCAGACGACGTCCCGGGAAAGGACCTCCTCGCGGCCCGCCACATGCGCGCCCGCGCGCTCGTACTCGACGTCGCTCACGCCGAGGACGTCGCCGAATCCTCGCTCGATAAAGCAGCTCCCCGGATGCTTCATCGCGCGCAGGTGCTCAGGGGTGATCGCCCTGCGGAATTCGTTTTCCTTGCGGCTGATCGGAAAGCCAATCGTCTTTAAAGCCTGCATCGTTCGTCCTTCCTCATCGAATCTTCCGCTCGGGCGCGCCCGCCTCCCGGGCGATCTCCGAAACGAAGAATCTCATTTTTCCCGCTCCCGTGAGCGGTATCGAATCGACGTATTCGAGGGTGTGGGAAACGCGGTAGCGAGCGAGATCTCTCAACGCCTCGCCGATCCAGCGCGTCGTGACCTCGCGATCGACCGAGCCGTCGTGCTCGATCTCGACGCGAACGTGGATCAGGGAATCCTGCGTCACGCGGAACCTGATGAGCCCCGGCGCGCGCGAGAGCTTCCAGAGAAAGTACATATCGTGAATCTCCTGACCGTCCTCCGTTTTCATCGTTTCGGAAATCCTTCCGACGACCTCCCTGAGCATCGGGAAGCTCCGCCCGCAGGAGCACGCCGCGTTCGTCATGACGCCGCGGTCGCCGATCTTGTAGCGAACGAGCGGCATCGCGCGGTTCTCGAGGTCCGTGACGACGATGTCGCCGACCTGCCCCGTGACGGGCCGATCGTCTCCGTCGACGACCTCCACCCAGAGATTGTCCATATTGACGTGCATCCCCTCCCGCTTCTCGCATTCCGAGGCGACGTTGGAGAACTCGGTGGCGCCGTACCGGTTGAACACGGGGCAGCGGAAGCTGCGCTCGATTTCCTCCTTCTGGAAGTCGTAGAGCCGTTCGGCTCCCACGATGATCCCGTCGAGTTTCGGGGGCTCGAGCCCGTGCTTCGCGATCGCCTTCGCCATGAGGTAAACGACCGTCACGTACGACTCGACGAACCGGGAGCCGTGGCGAGCGATCGAGGCGACTGCCGCGAGGAGGCTCTCCTCGCCGATATCGAAGGCCGATAGAAACTGGTAATTCTGGAACGTCCAGTAGAGGGAATTCTTGAGCTTCGCCTTCCGCGTCTGCCCCGGCTTGTGCCCCCAGATCAGCGTCGCGGGCGTGCCGAGCGGTTTGCCGATCCAGTCCTCGGAGCGGTATTTCACCGCCATGCGCAGGCACCAGTTTTCGAAGCTCATGTAGAAAAGAACGGGGGTGCCGGTCGAGCCGCTCGTGGCGCTGTTGTGCAAATCTTCCTTGACGAACTCGCGGGAGAGGATCGATTCTCCCGCCGAGCGGACGATCGGCTTGCTCGTGAAGATCTCCTTCGCGCGGAGCGCATCGACGTCGAACACGGCGCCGGGATCGACCCCGTGCCGGGCGAAGAGCTCCCGGTAGAAGGGAACGTGCTCGTTGCAGTACAGGATGAGATCGTTGAGCTTGCGGCGCTGCGTCTCGCGAAGCTCGTCGATGCCGAGAAAGGGCGCCTCCGAAATCCGCCGGTAGTGGCCGTATATGCCGCGCCGCCTCAGAACCCCTTCGTAGAGGGGGAACACGAGGTTCCGGTAAACCGGCGCATACGCGTTCGTGAAAAGATTCATCGCTCACCACTACGCGCCCGGACTCTCCGGGCGGGGACGGGAACCGCGGGGGAATGAAAACCGCTTCGAATCGTCGAACGATCCATGCCGTGCAAAGAGTATTCCCTATCCGGTGGAGGATTCAAGGAAAAGATAGGCATGACAGTTGCGGTTCATATATCTTGCAGAACAGCCGGGAAACGATGACAGCAAAGAGGAAACTAAAAGGAAGCCTGAACCCCGTTCGGCTCTAATAATGATTGCCTGGATGGCAAAAAGATTGAATACTTATATCAGAATGCGAGGAAACATCATGACAAGGATCGTGCTTGACATGAACAACAGCAGAGTATCCATCATCGCAGCACTCATAACGATCATGATTTCCTTCTCCGCCTCGACGGCGGCCGGGCAGGACGGCACGGGTGCGAGCGGGGCTTCGTTCCTCTCTCTTCCCGTCGGAGCGCGACCGATCGCGCTCGGCGAGACAGGCGCGGCGCTCTCCCGGGACCCGTTCGCCTGGCTCACGAATCCGGCTCTCATGCCGTTCGCCGAAAGGAGCGGCGTCGGGGCTTTTCACAGCCAGTGGACCCTCGACACATACTACGACAACATCATCGCGAAGCACGCGTTGAGCCGCATCGTATCGATCGGAGCCGCCGTCACCTATCTGTCCTCTCCCGATATTCCGGGATTCAACGAGCTCGGCGCCCCGACGGCCGACGTGGGCAACAACAATCTCCAGGCGATCGTCGGTGTCGGGGTCGAGCCGGTCCCCGGGGTCGGCACGGGCGTCAACGTCAAGTATCTCCAGGAACGGATCGCCGACTTCACGGGCCGGGGATGGGCCGTGGACATCGGCGCCGCCTGGATCACCGGCATTCGCGAAATCGCCCTGGGCGCGGCCGTGCAGAACCTCGGGAGCGACATCACGTACATCACGAAGAGCGAGAAGCTGCCGACCGCGTATCGAGTCGGAGCGAGCGGCGCGATTCCGCTCCCCGTTCCGATGATGGGACTGCGTATCGCGGCGGACCTCGTGAAAAAACGCTTCGAGGACCCGTACGGATGCTTCGGCGCGGAATTCGACGTCAGATCGATCGTGTTCCTCAGAGCGGGGTATACGGGCGACACGAACAGGGAAGGCAACCGGTTCTCCTTCGGGGGCGGGCTCAAGCTATTCGACCGTCTCATGATCGATTACGCCTGGTCGCCGTACGGAGACCTCGGCTCATTCCACAGAATCTCGATCTTCGCCCACTAGGGCGCCGGTTCTGCAGAGCGGCACATGACGGAAACAGAAAGAACGAAGGACCGCGGCGCCGTCATCACGAGCACAAGCAACGACCGGGTGAAGCGCGCCGTCGCGCTGCGCGACAAGCGCGAGCGCGACACGACGGGCCTCATGCTCATCGAAGGGGTCCGCGAGATCGAACGGGCGATGCAGGCCGGGATCACGCTCGAGCGCGTCTATTTCTGCCCCGCCGTCATCGAGCGCGACGAGGAGCTTTCGCTGCTCTCGTCCCTCGTCGAGTCGCGCGCGCGCACCGTGGAAGTCACCTCCCGCGTTTTCGAAAAGATCACCTACCGCGGCGGTTCGGGCGGATTCCTCGCGATCGCCCGGCAGCCCCTGATCGCCCTGTCCGACCTGCCCGCGACGGGAGACGCGCTCTTCCTCATCGTCGAGGCGGTCGAAAAGCCGGGGAATCTCGGCGCGATCATCAGGTCCGCGGACGGCTCCGGCGCGACGGCGGTCATCGCATGCGGCGCCGGGACCGATCTCTATAATCCGAACGTCATCCGCGCGAGCCTCGGCACGGTCTTCACCGTCCCGTGCGCCCGCTCGGAGGCCGCGGAGGCCGTCCGCTGGCTCGGAGAAACGGGAACGACGATCGTCACGGCGACGCCCGGCGGGGAGCTTCCCTACACGGCCGTCGATTTCACCGGACGCCGCGCGATCGCCGTCGGGGCAGAGGACGCCGGTCTCTCTCCCGCCTGGCTCGAAGCCGCGGATCACCGCGTCCTGATCCCCATGAAGGGAGCGGCCGACTCGCTCAACGTATCGGCGACGGCGGCGATTCTTCTCTACGAAGCCCTGAGACAGCGCGAAGCCCGTTGACGCCCCCCGCATCCCGGACACCCTCCCGCATCCGCCGTTGACACCGCCGCGTATCAGCCCCGGACAACGCCGCAAATGCCCTGTACCCGGCGATCGTTTTGGGGTATACTGGCTCCGGTCCCAACAAGGAGATACCCCTATGCCATTGGAATCGATCTTCGCCCGGCGTAGCATTCGAACGTACACGGGGGAACCGGTGAGCCATGAGGCGATCACGCAGATCCTCGAGGCCGGAATGGCGGCCCCCTCGAGCAATAACCGGAAGCCATGGCACTTCGTCGTGATCCGGGATCGCGCGACGCTCACGAAACTCGCCGAGGCGCATCCGCACGGAAAGATGCTGAGCGAGGCCGCGGTGGCGATCGCCGTCTGCGCGGACACGACGATTTCCCCCGATTTCTGGGTGCAGGACTGCTCCGCGGCGACGGAAAACATGCTCGTCGCCGTCGCGGCGCTCGGTCTCGGCGCCGTCTGGCTCGGCGGCCACCCGCGCGAGGATCGCGTTTCGGCGATCAAGGCGGTGCTCGACATTCCGGAGAACGCAGGGGTCCTCTGCCTCATCTCGATCGGACACCCCGGAGAGAAAAAGGATCCGAGAACCCAATACGACCCGAAAAGGATCCACGATGATAAATGGTGAGAGGCCGCCGGCGAAAGGGGGCGTGAGGCGCCGCCCCGCTCCCGAAGGAGAGCTCTTCCGCGAAGACGTGTTCGAAACGATCATCGCGCACCTCGAGAGCCGCTTCGATTCGCACGACTTCATCTTCGAGATGATGCGCCGCTTCCCGCGCGAGTACACCTCCTCCCTGTACGAATGCAGGCGGTCGAAGGATCCCATTCAGACGCTTCACGCGAAGATCGGCCGGAAGCTCCTCGAATTCGGCGACCTCATCAGGAAGACCGAGCGCGCATCCTCGCGGAACGCCCGCGGACTTCCTTCCGGCAACCAGCACTGGGAGAAGATCGAGGCGAAGGAGAACTGAGAGGCGCCTTTCATGAAAGAATCGACCGCGCTGCGCTCGACGCGCATGTTTTTCGTCGCCTCGTTTCTGATAACGACCGCGCTCATGGCGCTGCTCTCCCTCGCCCAACCCCTCAAGTCGAACATCGCCGCCGCGTATCTCTGGGGGATCTCTCTGATGCTCGGCACACTTGCGATCGGCGCCTGCACCGGGAAACGCCGCCGCTATCTCCGGTTCTTCATCGCCGTCGCCGCCGTCAACCTCTTCATCACGCCCGCCGAGGTGTTCCTGAGGTACAGAGGCTTCAGCTACGAGTTGAACATACAGTTCGGCTACCCTCGGCCGTACCAGATAAGCTCCGCCGAACGGGACGAGAAGCTCTTCTGGACCTTTCCGAAGTCATACCCCGGCATCAACTCGTACGGATTCAAGGGCTCCGAACCGGCGCGGCCGAAACCGGCGGGCATCTACCGGATTGTCTTCCTCGGCAACACGTGCACCTCTGCGGGATTCCCCGCAGCAACGGAGCTCATGCTGCGCGAAACGCACCCGGGGGTCGAATGCCTGAATTTCGCGCTCCCCGGCTACTCGAGCTACCAGGGCAAGATGATCGCGAAATCCTTCCTCGCGGAGCTCGAGCCCGATCTTCTCGTCGTTTCCTTCGGCTGGAACGACCGGTGGCTCGCCTTCGAAACGGTCGATGAGGACAAGAGAATCGCCGTCGACCGCGGGGCGGGGCGAAGCATCGCGGCTGGAATCTACTCGAAGTGGCGTCTTGTGCAGCTCTTTCGAAAGGCGCTCGCGCCGATCCTCGGAGAATCGAAGCAGCTCGACGTGTCCCGCGTTCCCGCCGATCAGTTCATGAAGAATCTCGAGGAGATCGGAGCCGAGGCGGATAGGCTCGGCGCTCCCGTGATCTTCGTGACGGAGCCGAGCTCCCATCCGTCGCTCGGCGTTCCCGACGACGTCGTTTCGAGCACGTACGCGAAATCGAAGGAAGACGCCATTGCGCTCTTCCGGGAATACAACGAGATCATCCGCCGCGTTGCGAACGAGCGGAGCTCGTGGCGCCTCCTCGATCTCGATGCCCTCATGAGCTCGCGGAGCGAAGTGCGGCGGCTCTTCGAAGATGACGGCGTCCGCTACAGCATTGCGGGTACGGCCGTCGTCGCCGATCTCGAAGCACGGTATATCCTCGAGCATTTCCTGCCTCCCGGGGGAGCTGCGCGATGAACCCGGAAACGCCGATCGGCGGGACGCCGCATCCGGGTGTGCGCCCCCTCGACTACGTTTTTCTCCTGCGGCCCATGATCCTCATCCCCGTGTGGACCTTCTTCCTCCTCGGCGCCCGTCACGGCGCGGTCGCCGCGGGCGTCGACGTCGCCGCCTGGCGGTTGCTCGCCGGGCTCTTTTCGTTCACCGCGCTCCTCGGCGCGATCTACATCATCAATCAGATCGCCGATCGCGCGGCCGATCTCGCGGGGAACAAGCTGTTCCTGCTTTCGAAGGGAATCGTTACGGCGCGCGCGGCGTGGATCGAGGCGGCGGCGCTCGTCGCCGCTTCTTTCGGCGCGGCGATTCTCTTCCTGCCGCCGCTGTTCTGCGGCATACTCGCCGCGAGCCTCGCGCTCGGGGCGGCGTATTCGCTCGAACCCGTCCGCCTCAAGAGACGCCCCGTCCTCGACGTCCTCGCGAACGCCGTCGGGAACGGCGTTCTCAATACGCTCGCGGGGTGGATCGCCGCGGGCGCTCCGCTCGGCGGCTGGCCGTCGCTCGCCCCCTACCCTCTCGCCGTCGCCTCGGTTCATCTCGCCACGACGCTCGCGGACATCGAGGCCGACGCGAAGATGGGATTTCGAACGAGCGGGGTGGCGCTCGGCGTCTCCCGCGGACTCTTCGTCTCGACCGCGCTCATGGGCGGAGCGGTCGTGGCGGCCTATCTCGCGGGCAACAACGTCGCCCTCATCGCTTCGCTTCTCTCTCTCCCGTTCTTCCTGATTCCGGTGCGCTCGATCACGGGACCGGCGAGAAACCCGGACGCCCTCATTCCCGTGAAGACGGCGACGCTCGTCTTCTCTGTCGCCGCGGGGTATCTCTTCCCGCTCTACCTGCCCTTTCTCGCCGCGGTGATCCTCCTCACGCGCCTCTACTACTCGCGGCGATTCGGGATCGATTACCCTTCGTTCCGCGGCGCGTGAAGGTTTCCCCCCGCGGGAGCCGTGCGCCGGCGCGCGAAAAACGACATCGCC
>JBFYZM010000210.1:0-3622 GCA_041309505.1 Candidatus Krumholzibacteriota bacterium | reverse complement strand
CTCGGGATCGGGCTCGCGGTCTCGCAGAAGGTCGCTTCAGGGCACGGCGGCGCGATTTTCTGCAAGAGCGATCTGGGCCGGGGCGCGCAGTTCTCGATCTGGCTTCCGCTCGACGTGTGATCCGTTCGGGGAATTCTCATACATCCGAATGTAAAGGAAACCGGGCGGCTCTCGACGAGGGCCGCCCGGTTTTCGAATGGAGCGGCTCGTCTCGAGAGCCGCCCGAAAGCGTCGACGAAAGCTACTTCTTCGGAGCCGGCGCCGCGGCCTTTTCCGGCTCGACCCGCGTCATCGATTCGATGACGATCGGCTTCTCGGGGACGTTCTGGTGTGGTCCTTTGTTGCCGGTTTTGACGGCCGCGATCTTGTCGACCACGTCCATGCCCTGCGCGACCTTGCCGAACACGGCGTAGCCGAACTGCGCGTCGCTCACGTGATCGAGGGCCGCGTTGCTCTTCAGGTTGACGAAGAACTGGCTCGTCGCGCTGTTGATATCGTTCGTGCGCGCCATCGAGAGTGTCCCTCTGAGATTGTTGAGCCCGTTTTTCGCCTCGTTCTGGATCGGCGAGAGGGTGGTCTTCTGCACCATGTTCTTGTCGAATCCGCCCCCCTGAATGACGAATCCGGGCATCACGCGGTGAAATATCGTTCCGTCGTAGAACTTCTTATCGACGTAATTCAGGAAATTCTTGACGGTGACGGGCGCTTCCTTGGCGAAAAGCTCGATCTTGAACGAACCCATGCTTGTCTTGACGAGAACCATAGGATTTCCAGCCTTTTCCTGGGCGCAAAGGGAACCGACACCCGCGAAAGAGGTCGCGAGCACACCTAACAGTATAACTAGCAATAGATTGCTGGGTTTCATCTCCGGGTCACCTCCGTCGGGAAAAACCGTCTAACTCCTGCATCGATAGGTAAATATATCTCTTCGAGACGGCGCTGCAAGGGAAAAAGAGATTTTTCGCGAGCCGGCCCCCGATCCTCGCTTTTTTCCTTTATGCTTTTCTCCCCTCTCTGGTAAGATAGGGGAGCGGGGGTCCAGGGGAATACTTTTAGCTGTAAAGGAAAGGCGATGCCGAAAGAGCTAAAGTACGATCATGTCGACGTTTTCACCGACAAGCCCCTTGGCGGGAACCAGCTTGCCGTATTCCACAATCCGGGGCAGCTCACCGCGAATCAGATGCTCGCGATCGCGAGAGAAATCAATTTTTCCGAAACCACTTTCGTGTATCCCGCGAAGGCCGCGGGGACGGATGCCCGGGTGCGCATCTTCACGCCGTCGGAAGAGATTCCCTTCGCCGGTCATCCGGCGATCGGCACCGCCTTCGTGCTCGCGTCCCGTTCCCGGAAGAAGCTGGAGAAGCTCTCGCTCGAGCTCGGCGTCGGTCCGATCGAGATCGACGTCGAGTATAAGGGGAAGAAGATACATTCGCTCGCGATGCACCAGCCGGTCCCCGTATTCGGCTCGGCGCTCCAGAACAGGGAGCAGGCTGCGCGGGCGTTCGGCGTGACCGCCGACGACATCCTCGGCGGAGGGGTCGTATCGAATGGTCTCGACTTCCTCATCGTCGAAGCGACGACCCTGCAGGCGGTCCAGAGCGCCCGGTGCAACGGCGAGGACGCGGTCAAGGTGATCAAGCGCCACAATGTCCACGCGATATATATCTTCGCCCGCTTGCAGGGAAAAGGCCCGAACGTTCATGCGCGGCTCTTCACGCCGAAATCGAACGTCGTCGAGGATCCGGCGACCGGATCCGCGGCGGGCGCTCTCGGCGGTTACCTCGCGCGGATTCTCAAATTCCCCATGAAGCTTCATCTCGTCGTGGAGCAGGGGATCGAGATTCTGCGGCCGAGCCTGATCACCGTCGACGTCAATTCGGAGCGTGGAACGATCGAGGGGGTCACCGTTGCCGGCAAGGTCGTTTCGGTCGGCGAGGGAATACTGAGGCTTTCCTGACGGGATCGCGCGCCGTGCGCGGATCGCGTCGAAGAATTCGATTCAATTCCGCGCGCGTCTGTGCTATACTGGCCCCGACTGATTAACCGGAAAAAGTTCTGAGGAAGGTGGCCCGCGTGACCCCTTCATTTGGTTTCTTTTTCCGGTTTTTCTTTTAGGTGCGTGGGCACACTCCCTCGCCGCTACTTCAGGTACTCGGCGAACCATTCGTGAAGCGTCTTCCACCAGAGCTCGGCGTTCTGCGGCTTCGTCACGAAGTGCCCCTCGTCGGGAAAATAGAGGAGCTTTGAAGGAACGCCCTGCCGCTGGAGCGCCGTGAAGAACTGCAGCCCTTCCTCGAACGGCACGCGGAAATCCTGCGTGCCGTGCACGACGAGACACGGGGTCTTGAAGTTCGCGGCGAACCGGTGCGGAGACCATTTCGCGTACATCTCGGGATTGGTCCAGGGAGTTCCCTTGAACTCCCATTCGGGGAACCACAGCTCTTCCGTCGCCCCGTACATGCTCTCGAGGTTATACACGCCGTCGTGCGAGACGAGGCAGCGGAAGAGGCCGTCCGTGTGCCCCTCGAGCCAATCCACCATGTAGCCGCCGTAGCTCGCGCCCGCGGCCGCGATGCATTCCCCGTCGACGAAGGGGAGCGACTTGAGAAAATCGACGCCCTTGAGGACGTCCTCGAAGACGGCGCCGCCCCATTCGCCGCTGATCTGTCTCTCGAACGCGTCTCCGTAGCCGGTGCTCCCGTGGGGGTTGATCATCGCGACGACGTATCCCGGCGAGGCGAACATCTGCGAGTTCCACCGGTAGTGGAAATCGTCGCCGAAGGCTCCTTGCGGGCCGCCGTGGATGAGGAGGATGAGCGGATACTTCCTTCCCTCTTCGTACGACGGCGGTTTCACGACGTAGCAGTGAATCTTCGCTCCGAGGGCGCCGTCGTACCAGTATTCCTCGACCGCGTTCATGGTGAGGCCGGCGAGGACCGACGCGTTGACGGCGGTGAGCGCCGTCACGCTCGCGCCCTTGACCGTGGCTCGGTGGAGATCGACCGGACGGGTCGCGCTCTGCCGCGCGAACACGAGGTACTTGCCGTCGCGAGTCGCCGCGAGATCTCCGTCATAGCCGCCGCGGATGACGAAAGCGGCGTCTCCTCCCCTGATCGATACCGCGCCGATCGCGCGGCGCCCCCTGTCCTCGACCGAGAAATAGAGCTTCTTCGAATCGGCGCCCCACGAGAAATGGTCGACCGAGTAGTCGAAGTTCTCTGTGAGATTCGAGATCGTTCGGGCCTTCCGGTCGTAGAGCATGATCCGGACCCGGTCGGACTCGAGGCCCGGCGTCGGCATCGAGCAGTATGCGATGAACCGGCCGTCGGGCGAGTAGCGGGGATTGTTGTCGTTGCCGCGGTTCTTCGCGGTGATCGAGGCGGGCGTTCCGCCGGCCGCGGGCACGACGTAGAGGTCGTTGTTCGTCGAAGCCGCCGGGATAGAATCCGGATTCATCGTGAAGCAGATCTCTGCGCCGTCCGGCGAAAAATCGACGTCCCGGTCGCCGCCGAGGGCGATCGGCGGCACGTCGGTGCGCCCCTTGTTCACCTCGACGAGGGAGGAGCCCTCGATATCGGCGACGAAGAGGTGGCTCCATTTCCCGTTGCGCCAGCTGTTCCAA
>JBFYZM010000209.1:0-5956 GCA_041309505.1 Candidatus Krumholzibacteriota bacterium | reverse complement strand
GGGAAAAAGCGTCCGCGCATGAGCCCGACGGGGTCGTCGCGCCGCTCGCGGAGGAACGTTTGAAATCGCGCTTCATCACGTTTGAAGGAATCGAAGGATCGGGCAAAACGACCGTCTCGAGGGAGGTCCGCCGTTCGCTCGAGAACGCGGGGGTGGCCGTGACGCATGCGCGCGAGCCGGGCGGAACGGCGGTCTCGGAGGCGATTCGCGGCCTGCTCCTCGATCCCGGGCGCACGGAGATGGATCCGCGGGCGGAGCTGTTTCTCTACCTCGCGAGCCGGGCGCAGCTCGTCGCCGAGGTGATACGGCCGGCCCTCGCCGCGGGGAGATCGGTCGTCTGCGACCGCTACCTCGACGCCTCGGTCGCGTACCAGGGCTGGGCGCGCGGGCTCGGCGAGAAGTTCGTCGACGCTCTGAACGCCGCGGCGGTCGGAAATGCCGTCCCCGACAGGACCTTTCTCCTCGACCTCGCCGTTGCGGAGGGCCTCGGGCGGGGCCCGGCGCGCCGCGAAGCGGAAGGCACGGCGGTCAGGGACCGCCTCGAACGCGAGGATACGGGCTTCCACGAGAGGGTCCGCGAAGGGTACCTGCGGCTCGCGAAACGCGAAAAGAAGCGAATAGCCGTGATCGACGCCTCGCGCCCCCTCGAGGAGGTCGTTCGGATGATTCTCGGGAACCTCGAGGGGCTCTTCGACGTAAGACTCATCAGCAGGCCATAATGCTTTTGATTCCGCAAACCGGCCTGTTATATTATGGCCGGAACCGGAAACGGATCGCGCGCGCTCCCGTCGTGGCACCGTTCTTGATGCATCGACGGAAACGGGTGGAGTCCACGTTTCTGATATTTCTACCGGATGCAACGACCGCGGAGGTTCGGCTTTGAAATTGAACAAAAAAGCGATTGTCGGTCTTCTGCTTCTCTGCATCGTCGTCGCCGTGGCGCTCTTCGTCATGGCGGGAGATCGCGAGGAGAAACAGCGGGAGACCGTCTACCAGAATCTCGAGCAGTTCGGCGCGGTGCTCGACCGGATCCTCAATTACTACGTCGACGAGATCGACGCCGAAAAATTGATCAAGGCCGCGATCAACGGCATGGTCGAGCAGCTCGACGAGCATTCCATGTTCATGGACAGCTACGAGTACGATAACCTGATGATCAACACGAAGGGGGAGTTCGGCGGGCTCGGGATCACACTCGGCCAGATTGCCGGATATCCCACGGTCGTCTCGACACTCGATGACACCCCCGCGTATCGCCTCGGGATCCAGGGGGGAGACAAGATCGTCGAGATCGAGGGCGTTTCGACGAAGGACTGGAAGACGGAGCAGGCGGTCACGAAGCTCCGCGGACGGGAAGGGACGCAGGTCGTTCTCACGATACAGAGAGAGGGACTCCCCGATTCTCTCCATTACACGATCACGCGCGAGATCATTCGGGTTCCGAGTATCACCTATTCGACCGATCTCGACGGGATCGGGTACGTCCGCGTCGCGCAATTCGCCGAGCGGACGGCGGGCGATCTCGACGCGGTCGTCCGGGATCTGGAGAAACGGAAGGTCAAGGGGCTCATCATCGATCTGAGGAGCAACCCGGGCGGTCTCCTCGAATCGGCGCGGGAGGTCTGCGAGCTGTTTCTCGAGAAGGACAAGCTGCTCGTCTACACCGAGAGCCGCGAGCCGAGCCACAACGTAAAATACTATTCGCGCTCGACGAAGGTGCACGACAAGGTGCCCGTCGTCGTTCTCGTCAACGGCTACAGCGCCTCCGCGTCCGAGATCGTCGCCGGCGCGCTGCAGGACTGGGACCGCGCGGTCGTCGTCGGCCAGACGTCGTTCGGCAAGGGTTCCGTTCAGACGGTCTTCACGATAGCGAAGGACGCCTTGAAGCTCACGACGGCGAAATACTTCACCCCGAGCGGACGCTGCATCCACAAGGATCGCCCGCGCGAAGAGGAGGATCTCGCGTTCGAGGACGCGCCGGCGCCCGTCGAGGAGAAGAAAGCCGAAGAGCCTCGCCTGGAATTCCATACGTCGGGCGGCCGGATCGTGTACGGAGGCGGAGGGATCACGCCCGATTGGACGATCACGCTTCCGAATCTCACCGATTTCGAAATCAATCTCGAGCGGCGGAGTCTCTTCTTCAACTTCGCCGTGCATTACGCGGCGCAGCACAAGGTCGACGAGAAGTTCGTGGTGGGCGACCCCGTGATCGCCGATTTTCGCGCGTACTGCGCCGAGAGCAAGTTCGAGGCGGCGGATTCGTCCTGGACGTCGAACGAAAACGTCGACTACATGAGGATCGCGATCAAGCGCGAGGTGTTCCGCAAGCTGATGGGCACGAAGGGCGCGTACCTCGCGACGCTCCCGAAGGACGAAGAGGTGAACATGGTGCTCGCGATGTTCCGCGCCGCGCCGACGCTCAAGGAGATGTTCGCCTACGTGATCGAGCAGACGAAGACGGCGGAGGCTTCGAAGAAGTGAAGAAGGTCGCCCTCATCAGCGACTTCGACGGCACGATCTCGCGGCGGGACGTCGGCCATCATTTCTTCGGCACGTTCATACCCGACCGCGCGCGCTGGCTCGAGATCCTCCAGCAGTGGCGGCTCGGCCTCATCAGCTCGCGGGAATGTCTCGAAAGCGAGTTCGCCCTCGTGCGCGCCGATCAGGGGGATCTCGATACGTTTATCGGCAACGAGGAGCTCGATCCCTATTTCAAGGATTTCGTCGATTTCTGCGAACGCCGTTCGAGCAGCATCCTCATCACGAGCGACGGGCTCGATTACTACATCGACCGGCTTCTCATGCGATTCGGCCTCGGATATCTCGAGTTCAAGGCGAATCGACTCGTTGTGACGGACGGGGCGCTGAGCGCCATCGAATTCCCTTACTACAACCTGATGGACTGCACGCGCTGCGGCAACTGCAAGCGGTTTCATCTCGAGAAACTGAAGCGCGAGGGATTCACGACGGTGTATATCGGGAACGGGTACAGCGATCGCTGCCCCGCCGAGCACGCCGACGTCGTTCTCGCGAAGGGGGAGCTTCTCGATCACTGCCGCGCGCAGGGGATCGCGCACATACCGTTCGAGAACTTCCGCGACGTCGAGCGCGAGCTCACCGACCGGTTCATCCTTCACTCGGGGAACATTTCGCTCTGACGCCGCCGCATCGCTTCCGTGTAGAGCCCGCTCACGTACCCGATATAATCGAAAATGTCCATATCGGAGAGATCCTTCTTCGCGCGGAGCGATTTCGTCTTTTCCATGACGTCGTTGAGGTCGTTCTGCGAGACGAGATCCTTCTCGTAGAATTCCCAGAACTTGTCGAGCGTGTAGCGCAGATCGGTTCCGTACTTCTGAGTCTGGGCCCCGGTGAACCGCGCGGCGAGTCCCGCGCCGGCCCGTTCGTACGACCGGTGCGCGATCCACTGCCTCGAGGAGACGAGCGTCGTGACGAGCGCGGCGACGACGACCACCGCCGCGATCGCGATGAGGAGTCTTTTCCTGTTCATGGTCGATGCTTCCTTTCCGTTACGAGCGTTCGAGCGAACCAATCCACGGAGAGGCCGGCCGCGCGTTCGAGGGCGCTCGTCGGCCGCCGCATGGGGTGCGAGACGTTGAAGGTGTGACCGGCGCCGTGAACGATCTCGAGATGCGGCGAACCGGGCCCCTGCGCTTCGAGGAGCGTGCGGGCCTCCCGCAGGGTGACCGCGGCGTCCCGCTCGCCGTGGACCATGAGGTGCGGAATGGAGAGCGCTGCGGCCGCGCGCCGCACGTCGAACGCGTGCCGGTTCTCGTCGATGTCCTCGTAATACGAATAGTCGAGCGCGAGGGGGCCGCGCGCTCGCGCGTCGCTGAAGACGAGCGCCCCCTCCCGTTTCCACGCCGCCTTCCGGCGAACGGTGTATCGGTCGAGGCGCGCGACGGTCGACCACGTGACGATGGAGCGCGCTTCCGGGCACCCGCCGGCGACGAGGAGCGCGACGGCGCCCCCGCGGCTGTGTCCGAAGAGCCCGAGCGTCCCCGCGCCGATCCCGTCACGCTCGAGTCCGCCGCTCCGGACGAACGCGAGCACGCCGCGGAGATCGGCGATTTCGGACGAAACCGTGTTGCGCGCGAAATTCCCGGGGCGCTCGATGAATCCCGTCGCCTCGTCGACGCCGTTCAGCGAGAAGCTCATGGTGAGCACGTCGAATCCGGCTCCGGCGAGCCGTTCCGAAAGGTACGGGAAGAAGCCCCATCTCTTGTAGCCGAGGAAACCGTGGCACACGACGATGAGCGCCCGTCCGGCGCCCGAAGAGCTTATGCGCACGTCGGCGAGCACCGGCGCGCGAGCACCCGTGCATATCTCGATTTCCCGGACCGCTGGTTTCATGCGAAGGCCGTCCTTGCAATGCGCGTTTTGGTCGAGTATCATATCCTCACATTGTATAAAAGCGGGGGTGAACCGTGGCAAGAAGAATCATCATAAGCATCGCACTGACGCTCCTCCTCCTTATGGCCGCGCGCCGTCTCACGACGGGGAAGCCGGTCGATCTCATGAACGAAGTTCAGGGGCTGGGCATATATCACCGGACGGTCACGGAAATGGTTGGATCCGGGCAGCCGCTATTGCAGGCGAGGGTCGCGCCCGTGCAGCGCGCCGCTCTGGTCGTCAGATGGATCACCCCTCCTTCGAGCGAGATACAGGCTCGGGGCATGTGGGAAATCAGAAAGGGTCTCTTCGAAGCGCGTCTTCCCGAGTTCGAGAAGGGAACGAAGATCAAATATTGGATCACCGCTTCGAACGTCGCGGGCACGCGCGTGCGGGTGCCGGCCGATCCGGAGAAGCTCTGCACGCTCAAGTATAAGGGAAAAGCGTCCGCAGTCGTGGTCGGCGCGCATATCGCGTTCATGTTCGGGGCGTTCTTCTTCATGGTCATGAGCTTTCTCGCGGCGATCGAAGTCCTGCGAGGCCGCGAGGACAAGAAAAACGCCGTGCGCGCGGCGCGGTGGGTGCTCGTCACCACGTTCGTCGGCGGTTGGCCGCTCGGCTTGCTTCTCAACTATCAGACCTTCGGCCCGCTCTGGGAGGGAATCCCCTTCGGCTACGACGTCACCGACAATAAAACGCAGGTGATCTTCATTCTCTGGCTCGCGAGCATGCTTCTCGCGTGGGGAAGCTTTCTCGGCAGAGGAGAGGAGAAGGATCGCCTCGGGCGCAAATCGTTCGCGCTCTCGATCGTCGCGTGCTTCGTCGTGAGCCTCGCCCTCTTCATCCTTCCGCACAGCATCTGACGGGAGCGGGATCGGAAACGGCATGCGGCACGGCATTTCGGATAACTTTTTCGGCGAGCCACGCGCCTGTCTCGCGCCTATGGCGGGATACTCCGACGCGCCGTTTCGTCTCGTGTGCGCCGAGCTCGGCGCGGATTTCGCCTTCACGGGGCTCGTGAGCGCTGACGGGCTCTCGCGCGGCGTGAAGAAGAGCGAGGCGCTTCTCGATCGTCTCGAAGGGGAGGCGCCTCTCGGCGTGCAGCTCTTCGGCGCGAATCCGGAAACGCTCTCGCGCGCGGCGGCGGTCGCCGGGGGCTCGGGCGCCTCGTTCGTCGATCTCAACTTCGGCTGCCCGGTGAAGAAGGTCGTGACGAAGAACGGGGGCGCCGCGCTCATGCGCGATCTCGCCCTCATGGAGCGGATCGCCCGCGCGGTCGTCGCGGAGGCCGGCCTTCCCGTGACGGCGAAGATCCGGAGCGGCTGGAGCGCCGGCGAGCGGAACTATCTCGAGGCGGGCGTCATGCTCGAGGGATGCGGGATCGCGGCGATCACGCTCCACCCGAGACCGCGCAGCCAGGGCTTCTCGGGACCGGCGCACTGGGAAGACATCGCGCGGCTCAGAGAATCGCTCTCCGTCCCCGTCATCGCGAACGGCGACGTTAAATCGGCGGCGGATTACCGCGAGATCACGCGCGTGACCG
>JBFYZM010000208.1:0-10948 GCA_041309505.1 Candidatus Krumholzibacteriota bacterium | reverse complement strand
GGACGCCATGATCATCCGGGCGACCCAGAAGAATATGATATCCCCACCCGTGACGAGAACGCTGGTCGGGTGGAACGTTTCGAGGTCCTTCGTTTTTTCAGGCCAGCCCATCGGCGAGAAGGTCCAGAGCCACGACGAAAACCACGTGTCGAGGACGTCCTCGTCCTGCGCGAGCTTCGCGCCCCCGCACTTCGGGCAGCCCGACGGCTCGTCGACGGCGACGATCGTCTCCCCGCAGTCGCCGCAGTACCACACGGGGATCCGGTGCCCCCACCAGAGCTGCCGCGAGATGCACCAGTCCCTGATATTCTCCATCCAGGAAAGGTAGATGTTCCCCCAGCGCTCGGGCGTGAAAGACACCTCGCCCCGCTTCGCCGCCTCGATGCCCGGCGCGGCGAGAGTTTTCATACGGAGGAACCATTGCCGGGAGATATACGGCTCGATCGCCGTGCCGCAGCGGTCATGGTGGCCGATCGAGTGCTCGTAGTCGTCGATCTTCCGGAGCAGCCCCCGCTCCTCGAGCGCGGCGAGCACCTGCTTACGCGCTTCACGTCTGTCGAGCCCGGCGAAGCGCCCCGCCTCGGCGTTCATCTTCCCCTCGCGATCGATGACGACGACCGGATCGAGCTTGTGCCTGAGGCCGATGAGAAAATCGGTCGCGTCGTGCCCCGGCGTCACCTTCAGGCATCCGGTTCCGAACGCGGGATCGACCGCTTCGTCGAAGATGACCGGGATGGTCCGCCCCCCGAGCGGGAGCTCGAGCATTTTCCCCTTGAGCGCCCCGGCGCGTTTGTCCCCGGGATGCATCGCGACGGCGACGTCCCCGAGCATCGTCTCGGGGCGGGTCGTTCCGACGACGAGCTCTCCCCCCCCATCCGCGAACGGGTAGGCGATGTAGTAGAGCTTCCCGTGCGTCGCGACGAAATCGACCTCCTCATCGGAGATCGCGGTTCCGCACGCAGGGCACCAATTGACGATGTAGCGGTCACGGTAGACGAGACCCTTGCGGTGGAGCCTGACAAACACCTCGCGGACCGCGCGCGAAACGCCCGGATCGAGGGTGAACGTCTCCCGCGACCAGTCGAGCGAGGCGCCGAGGGCGCCGAGCTGCCCGACGATTTTATCGTGATACTTCTCTTTCCATCTCCAGCACTCTTCGAGGAACTTCTCGCGGCCGAGAGCGTCCCTGGCGATTCCCTGCTCGAGGAGCGCGCGCTCGACGACCTTCTGGGTCGCTATGCCCGCGTGATCCATCCCGGCGAGCCACAGGACGTTGAATCCCTTCATCCGCTTCCAACGGCAGAGAAGGTCCTGCACCGTCGTGCCGAGAGCGTGCCCGACCGTGAGCGATCCGGTGATATTGGGCGGCGGGAGAATGATGGTGAACGGCGTCTCGCTCGCCCCGGCGTCCGGCGTGAAAACCTTCCTCTCGCGCCAGACGGCGGTCCATTTCTTTTCGATTTCGACCGGGTTGTATACTTTTTCCAGCTCGGGCAAGACCGCTCCTTTTCAGTAGAGTGCCGCGAAAAATCTACACTAAGCTAACACATTGAAAAGAAACGGTCAATCCGCAAGAGCGGACAAATGCGCCTTCAGACGGCGGCTCTCCTGAGCTTGTGCTTCAGGCGGCCGATCTGCTCGCGAATCTCGCTGAGCCGCTTATGGTCATGAGCCCCCATCAGCTTGTCCCGCTCCTGCTTCAGAGCCTTGATCTGCGCCTTGAAACCGGTTTTCTCCGGGATCTTCGCCGTATGGTGCTCGTGCACGTCGATCTTGAGCACGGCGCAGAGCTGCTTCACCAGGTGCTCCTTGTTCATCTGGCTGTATCCCTTGACCCCCTCGTCCTCTATGCCCGCGGCGATCTCCTTCAGCTCCGCCAGCGTCTTTTCCTTGAGCTCATGATGCGTGTAGGTCATCGGTCGTGCCTCCTCCCGGAATCCGCGTTTTCAAACCGCCTCGATCGTCGAGGGCGGCTTCGTCGCGATGTTGTACGTCACGCTCACGACGCCCGGCACCTTCTTGATGATCTCGTCGGCGAGCGTGTCGAGCGTTTCGAACGAGAGTCTGGTCGGCGTCGCGATCCGCGCGTCGAGGCTGTCCCAGCAGCGAACCTCGATCTGCTGGCCGAAGTCGCGCTTCCCGTCCCGCATGCCGGTCACGCGATCCTCGTGGAGGATCGCCATGTACTGGAACGCCCTCGTGCCCGCGAGCAGCCGCTCGACGACGGACGTCGCCTTGCGCACCGTCTCGACACGCTCGGGCGTCACTTCCCCGATCACCCGGGCCGAGAGCGCGGGCCCGGGAAACGGGATGCGCTCGAAGAGCTCGGACGGAAGCCCCAGGGCCTTGCCGACGATCCTCACGCCGTCTTTGCGAAGCTGGATGAGCGGCTCGATGATCCGGTAGCCGAAGGCCTCCTGGGGATCGATACCGAGCTGCTCGAACACGTTGTGCTGGCGCTTGATCCCGGCCACGGTCTCGTCGACGTCGGTCAGGATGGTGCCCTGAAGAAGATGCTTCGCCTTGCTCTCCTTCACGAGACGCCCGAACACCTTCTTGTAGAACGTCCGGGTGATCGCCTCGCGTTTGTCCTCGGGGTCCGTGATCCCCTTGAGAGCCGCGAAGAACTCCTTGCGCGCGTCGACGATCTCGACGACCACGCCGAGCTTCTCGAACAACCCCCGAACGCGCTCGGGCTCTCCCTCCCTCATGAGACCGTTCTCGACGAACACGGTCCTGAGCCGTTTCCCCAGGGCGCGGTGCCCGAGCATCGTGACCGCGGAGGAGTCGACGCCTCCCGACAGCGCGTTTATTGCGGCGCCGTCCGCGACCGTCGTTCGTATCTCTTCGACTTTCTGCTCGACGAAGCTCTCGGGATCGAGCTGCTGCGCCGTGATTTCGCCGATCATGGAGCGGCCTCCTTACTTCAATTCCGACGCGACGCGGGGATAGGAAATCAGCTCGCGCAATTCTTCCCATCGTTTGTCCGAACGATCCGCGGTGCCGCCGCGCCTCTCGACGTAATCCTTCACGAGATCGTACCCGACGTTGTAGGTAATCACGTAGCTCCGGTATCGATCGAAGAACGTCACGAGCCTGCGGGCGCGCTCGAGGGACATGAGCGCGTTGGACGAAAGATATTGCGCGGCTTCCTCCGCGGTGATTTCCCCGTCGAGATACCGCCGGGCGGCTTCGTTCTCCGCATAATGAACCTCCCGGAGCAGCTTCCGGATCGCGTAGTAGGCCTCCGCCTTCGTCGTGTCGATCCCGGCGAGCGGATAGAGCACGTCGCGCTCGAACGCGAGTCTCGATTCGCCGGGGAACGCGACCTCGATTCCGAAGTTCGCGCCCCCCTCGTTGATCGGGGAGAGCGGGCTGAAGAGGGGCGAAACGACAAACTCGATCCAGCCTCTATCCTTCACGAGGCCCTGCTCGAACAGAACGTTCTGAACGTGATGGCCCGGATACCCCTCGTGACAGGCGAGGCCGATCGGAGCGTCGATGTAGGTCGGGAAGTCCGTATTGATCTGGATCACGCTCCGATTCGCGCCTTGATACCAGTTGTAGGCGCCCCACGGCTGCCCGGTGACGTATTCGACGGTGAACGACTCGTCCTCGGGAAGGTCGATGTGCTCCTTCGTCCTCCTGCGGGCTTCGGCGATCGCCGCCGCGAAAACAGCGTCGAGCCGGTCCTTCGGAATGACGAGATCCTTCTTAAACCGCTCGAGCCGATCGAGGAGCGTTCCCTCTCCGGGAGGCACGAGCGAGTCGATCCTGCCGAGCGACTCTCTGAATCGCCTTTCGTCCGAACGCGGCGCGACGGCGTCGTAGAGCGCATTCGATTCCTCGTCGAAGGCGAGCTTTGTCCCTTCGAGCATGCTCGCGCGCGCGGCGAGCGACTCGAGCTGCTTGATCAGAAACGTGCGCCGCAGCCGGAGCGGCTCCTCTTCCCGGCTCGCGTCCAATCGCTCAAGCTCCGCGATGAGCGGGGTGGCGGCGTTCCTGATCTCTTCGAGCGGCATCTTTTCCTTCTTCGCCTGTTCGCGCCACGCCTCGGGCCCGAAATAGGCGTCGACGTACAGGGAATCGTGCTCGCCGACGGCGAGGGCGAGCTTCACGAAACTCTCGGCGATTCTATCCATGGACGACTCCGCCTTCGATTTCGGCTCCGGACTCTTCGGCCCTGCCGCGGCGTCGCGGCCCGCCACGAGCATGCATGAGATCATCAGGAATGCGGACGCGATTACGCATCGGTGAAACGATCGCCTGGCCATGACCCCGAAACCTCCCTGTGCTGTTGTTTCCGTCGATTATACCCCGGCCGCCCATTATGCCTATAGAAATATTTGCGTTCGTCGAGACGGAATCACGGCGCATCGGGCGCCAGATCGGGGCGGCGTTTTACCACGCGGTCGATCTTCGCGAAACAGCTTACCGGCGTCCCGAGCGCCTCGAGCTCCCCCCCGGGCCGGACGCAGAGACCGGCGCCCGTCGGGATGCCGTATCCGTGCGTTCCTTCGGGAGAAATCAGAAGCAGCGCGCGGAGCTCCTCCCACCCTTCGGCCTCGGCGTGCGTGTCGCAGAGAACCGGCGCGAATCCCATGCAGGGGAACGCGCTCGAGGTCGAGTCGTCGTTGGGATCGTCCCAGACGATCCACTCGCGCGCGAGCATGATGCTCCCGGCCGAGAGCCCGAAGAAGGGCTTGCCCCCGAGGTGGAGCTCGCGCAGAAAGGGCATCATCGCGCGTTCCTCGAGTACCTCCATCCCCTCCTCCACGTCCCCGCCGCTGATGAATATCATGTCGGCCCTCTCGAGGATCGAGCGCGTCGCGTCGAGCTTGACGCGCCTGCCGGCGAGAGGGGCGAGCTCGACCTCCCCGGCGCCGCAGACGCGCATGAGCCCCGCGATCATCTTGAAGAACGATTTATCGTCGCCGCTCGCGGCGCCGATGTAGGCGATCGAAGGCCCGGTCACGCCGCAGCTCGCGATGGCCCGCGTGAGAAGAGGATCCCCGTTCGTGCGGCGCGAGCCCGGCCCGCCCGCCAGGAGATAGATTGCGGCGGGATTCTTGACATCGTTGTTCATGCGCGGCCCTCCTTGAACCCTTTCATCTTCCCTTCGGAGCGTACCGTTCGTCAAGCAGCGCGTCGTGGTCGATCGGCTCGTACATCTTGGCGAGCCTGTACTTGCCCGGCGGATCGGGGAGAATCGCCTCGACCGCCTCCGCGGCGATAGCCGCGGCATCGCCGTAGAGCTCCCGCAGAGCCTCGCGAGCCGCTCCCCCGACGGCGGTCGACACTCCCTCGTCCGCCACGAAAAGCAGCAGAAAGGCCTCGGGGCCCGTCTGGAGAATCTGGTACTCGACCAGCCCCTCCACCGCGCCGAGCGCCCGGTCGACGGCGCCCTGCGTCACCGCGTTGCCTTCCGGAGTCAGGGTAATGCTGATCGCGCGCCCCTCGATCGACGCGAGGGTCAGCCCCTCGTCGCGGCCGCAGGGGCACGGCTCCGGCCCGTTCAAGCGGACCACGTCGCCGACGTCGAAACGCACGAGCGAGCGCCAGGGATTGTCGAACGTCGTGACGAGGATGCGCCCGACGTCCGGCCCGCCATGCTCGGGCGCGAACGGAAGGAAATCGACGTGGCAGCTCTCGGTCACCTGATGCAGCCGTCCGGCCTCGCACTCCATGAACACGTATGCGGTCTCGGTCGAGCCGTACGAGCTCGCGACGGGAGAATCGAATGCGCGACGGATCTGACGATGATGCAGAATCGAGGGATTCTCATACGTGAGGATAATGACCGCCGGAGAATGCACGCGCAGCGCGCGCCTCACGACGTGGCGCGAGAGCGTCGCGAGAAACGACGGATTGGCTTCGAGAATGACCGGCGTGAACGCGTTGAGCTCGGCGACCATGCGGTCCATGAGCTCCCCGCTCCACGTGCTCGGGTCGGAACGCTCGCTCAGGTAGAGGAAGCGGCCCAGGGTGCGCTGATGCACGGCGAGGTATTCGTCCTCGCAGGGAAACCCGGTGCACCAGGGGCTCGTGAGTATCGCCTCGGGATGCTCGCCCACCGCGGCGGCCCGGGCGTGCGCGTTGAGCCGCCAGGACGCCGCCTCGGAGGCGTCCCACCAGGGCTGATACCAGACGTTCACGACCCGGTCTCCCGTCGTGCCGCTCGTTTCGACGAGCTCGATCTCGCGCGAGGCGAGTCCCGCGTCGATATCGCGGCCGCCGGGCACGAATCCCTTCGGCCCGTGCGCGCGCAGGTTCGCCTTCGTCAGCGCCGGGAGCGCCGCGAAACGGGAAAACACCGGGCGCGACGGCCCCGGATCGAATGCGCGCCACGCTTCGTACGCCCTCGTCGAGCCGAGCGCCGCATCGAGTGCGCGGAGACATCGCTCCGCGTGGCCGGAATCGCCGCGCAGCCGCGAGGCGAAAGACAAGATTGCCCCTGCATCGGCACCCATACCGTCACCGTTTCCCCCGATCGACGCCGCGAGGCCGCGGCGGATGTCGAGTATTGCTTGCAGCAAGGAGCCCGTTCTGCATTATAATGGCGCGGGAGGTTTATGAACAGGCCGATTCCCCGAAAAAGTGCGATTCGCCCCGCGGTTATTCTCGCCGCGATTCTCCTCGCGGCGTTCGCGGCGCGAGCGATCTTCCTCGTTCAGCTGGAGAAATCCGAGCTCGGCGACGCCCTCTCGCTCGATTCGCAGATCTATTACGACGTCGCGCGGGATATCTCGAGCGGAGCTGAGCTGCCGCGGGGCGGATTCGTGTTCAACCCCCTCTATCCGGCTTTTCTCGTCGTCCTCTTCAAGCTTTTCGGCGTCGGGCTTCTCGCTCCTCGGCTCTTCCAGTTCGCCATCGGATTATTCACGATCGTTATCGTATACCTCACGGGACGCAGGCTCGCCCCGGCGGCATGGAAAGGGAAACGCCAAGGTAACGCGACGGCTCTCGTCGCCGCGGCGATGACCCTTCTCTACGCGCAATTCGTCCTGTACGAGGGAATGCTCCTCGCTTCGACGCTCGAGATATTCTTCTTCACGGCCTCCTTCGCTCTCGCCCTCGCGCTCGACGACGATCTGAAAGGAGAGCGTCCCGTGAAGCTCGGCGGCCGCCGGGTACCGCCGTGGGCCTCGGGCCTTGTCCTCGGCGTCCTCATCGGAGCGGGCGCGCTCGGAAGACCCAATCTCTTCCTCCTTCTCGCGGCGGCGCTTCCGGTCTGGCTTTTCGCGAGACACCGCGCGTCCCGCGGATGGTGGATCCCCGCCGCCTCCTTCATTGCCGGAGCCGCGATATTCCTCGCTCCTCCGACCGTTTACAACGCACAGGCGACCGGCCGGCTCGTCCCCGTGACCTCGCACGGAGGACTCAATTTCTTTCTCGGGAACGGCCCCGGCAGCACCGGTGTCTACCGCCCCCCCGCGGACATGCGTTCGAGCGCGCGAGGAGTCATGGAGGATGCGAAGACGAAGGCCGAGGCGGAAACGGGCCGTACCATGACGCAGGGGGAGGTATCCGACTATTACGTTCGCGAGACGCTCGAGTACATCGCGGACCATCCCGCGACGTGGCTCAAGCTCCTCGGGAAGAAGCTCGCTCTCTTCTTCAGCGTCGACGTGCCCGACATGCCCAACGTCTACTATTGCATGAACTCCTGCGGCGTTCTCAAGTTCCTCTTTCTGCCTTTTTCGGTGATCGCGCCGCTCGCCATCTGCGGATTTCTGATCGTGCTGCGAAGCGGAAAGAACCGAAGCCTCATTTCCCTCTTTCTCGCATGCGCCGTTCTCTCGGTCGTCGCTTTCTACGCCAACTCGCGTTACCGGCTTCCCGCGTCCCCGATGCTCATTCTTCTCGCCGCGTTTTTCGTCGTATGGGCCGTGCGGGAGATCTCGCGGAACCGATTGAAACGTCTCGCCGGAATGTCTGCGCTTGCCGTCGCGCTCTATCTTCTCGTATCGAGCCGGCCTCTCATAGAGCTCAACACCGGCGCCACGTACTCCTTTCTCGGGAAGCACTACGCGGAGAACAATGAGGAAGCGAAGGCTCAGGAGGCCTTCGCCGAAGCGTACCGGCTCGATCCGAACAAAGTCGAGGCGATCGTCAGCTACGCGCGGATCCTCCGGCAGCGCGGCCTCCAGGCCGAGGCGGCGGACATGTTCGCGCGGGCGTATGCGCGATCTCCCCGCTTCCCGCTCGTCGCCGTGGAATACGGCATGGCGCTCGATCGTCTCGGGAGGCGCGAAGAGGCGAAGAAGCTCTATCTGGAAGGGAGCTCCGCCGATCGCCCGATGGAGCGGGCTCTCGCGTGCAGGCTTCTCGCCCGCGCGGCGATCGCGGAGGGGGACACAGGCGAGGCGATCCGGTGGGTCAAACGGGCGCTCGTCGAGGTTCCGGGAGAGCCGGAGCTCACGAGAATGCTCGAGGAGCTCGAGAGTGCGCCCCGGGCCGGCGAATAGAGGAATTCAAGGCACATGAACGATTCGACGCCGCGAAAAAGTCTCGTGCGTCCGGTCCTCGCCCTCGCCGCGATCCTGGCCGTGGCGTTCGTCGTGCGCGTGATATTTCTCGCGCAGCTCGCTCGATCGGAGACGGGCGGCGTCCTCTCGCTCGATTCCCGATTCTACTACGACCTCGCCCGCTCGCTCTCGACGGGCGGCTCCTTTCCCGCGGGCGCGATCGATTTCAATCCGCTCTATCCGGCGTTCCTCGCGATCGTCTTTAAGCTCTTCGGCGAGGGGCTCCTCGCGCCCCGCGTCATCCAGGTCGCGCTGGGACTCCTCACCGTCGCGCTCCTCTATTTCGCGGGCCTGAGACTCGCAGAGCGTCCCCGGAAGACGCAGCCCCCCGGGACGGTCGCGGGTCTCGTCGCCGCGGCGATGGCCGTCCTCTACGCGCAGTTCGTTCTCTACGAGGGAACGCTCCTCTCGACCTCGCTCGAGGTGTTCTTTCTCGCCGCATCTTTCGCGCTGACGCTCGCGCTGGACACTGAGCTGGAGGGCGGACGTCCGCTGACGCTCGGACGTCGGCGGATTCCGGCGTGGCTTTCGGGTCTCGTTCTCGGAGCGCTCTGCGGCGCCGGGGCCCTCGGCAGACCCAACCTCTTCCTGCTTCTCGTCGCGGCGCTTCCCATCTGGCTGTGCGCGAAGCATCGCCTGCGGCGTGCCGGCCTGGCGCCCGCCGCGGGCATGCTTGTCGGCGCGGCGATCCTTCTCGCTCCGCCGATCGTCTACAACATGAAGGCCACGGGACGCTTCGTCCCCGTGACCGCCCAGGGGGGAATCAACTTCTATCTGGGGAACCGCTCGGGAAGCACCGGCTTCTTCCAGGGGCTCGACGGCGCGCGGATGAACGCGCGCGGGATACTCGAGGAAAGCAAAGCGATAGCCGAGGCGGAGACAGGGAGAAACATGACGCAGTCGGAGGCCTCGGACTACTACTCGCGCCGCGCGCTCGAGGATATCCGCTCCGATCCGGCGGGGTGGTTCCGTCTCCTCGCGAGAAAGCTCGGGCTCTTCCTGAACGGCGTCGAGCTCTACGACGTGCCGAGCGTCTATTTCGACGAGAAATCGTGCCGGGCTCTCGGATTGCTTTTCCTCCCTTTCGCCGTGATCGCGCCGCTCGGCGTCTGCGGACTCGTCGTGCTCCTCCGGAGCGGGAGAAACCGGAGCGTCGTCTCGATCTTCCTCGGATGCGCCGTGCTTTCGGTGCTCCTGTTCTACGTCAACACGCGGTACCGGCTGCCCGCCGTGCCGATTCTCATTCTCCTCGCAGCGTACTTTCTCGTCTGGATCGCGCGCTCCATCTCGGACCGCCGGGTGAAACAGGCCGCGATCATGGCGGCCGCGGCGGCGGCGCTCTTCTTCCTCGTCTCGCACAGGAGCGTGGTGAAGGCGAACCACAGCGCCGCGTACGCCTTTCTCGGGAACCATTACATCGCGATGAAGAACGAACCGAAGGCCGAGGAGGCCTTCGCCGAGGCGTACCGCCTCGATCCCGACCGGATCGAGGCGACGCTCAACTACGCGAGAATACTCGGCCAGCGCGGGAAAAGCGTCGAATCGGCGGGGATGTACGCGCGCGCGTACGATTCGATGCCTCGTTTTCCCCGCGTCGCCGTCGAGTACGGTCTCGCCCTCGCGCGCCTCGGCCGGAGCGAAGACGCGAAGAGGCTCTTCATCGAGGCCGCGTCGTCGAACCGGCCGCAGGACCGGAACGCCGCCTGCAGGATCCTCGTGAAGATCGCTCTCGAAGAGAAGAACCGCGATGAGGCAATCCGCTGGATGAAACGCGTGCTCGATAACGAGCCGGGAGACGCCGAGACCGCCGGGATGCTCAGGCGGCTCGAGAGCGCCGGCCCGCCCTGATATTCATCGCTTCCGGGCCAGATACACGACCGAGATGCCGTCCGTGAGCCGCCGGAGGCGCACGTCGGAAAATCCCGCGTTCTCCAGTCTCTCGACTACTCGCTCGGGCGAATCGAAGACTCTGATGGATTCGGCGAGATAGCGGTGAGGTCCCGCGGCTCCGCAGATGATTCTCGCGCCGAGCGGCATCATCCTGAACGAATAGAAATCGTAGAGGCGGCGGAACCACGCGTGGACCGGCAGGGAAAACTCGAGAATCATGAGCCGCCCCCCCGGCTTGAGGACCCGATGCATCTCGCTCAGGCCCCGATCGAGATGAACGAGGTTCCTGATGCCGAATCCCACCGTGATCGCGTCGAATACCGCGTCGGGGAAGCTCATTTCTTCCGCGTCCCCCTCGACGAAGAGGACGTTCCCGGCGAAGCGGGAGCGCTCCGCTTTGGCGCGGCCGGCGCACATCATCGGCCCGTTGAAATCGTAGACGAATGCGCGGCCGAGGGGCGCGACGCGCGCGCCGGCGAGCAGAGCGAGATCGCCCGTCCCGCCGCACACATCGAGAACCAGATCTCCAT
>JBFYZM010000207.1:0-11387 GCA_041309505.1 Candidatus Krumholzibacteriota bacterium | reverse complement strand
TCGATTCATCGAATCAGCTCAAGAACGACGAGTTCTACTGGGAGATCAGCGACTACTCGTGGTCCCCCGACAGCAAATGGATCGCGTACTCGTTCGTGCAGCCGAACAGGAACAGCAAGATATTCCTCTACAGCCTCGATTCGGGAAAGTCGACGCCGGTCACCGACGAGTTCTACGACAACCTCAATCCTTCGTTCGACGCGAACGGCGACTATCTCTACTTCCTCTCGTACCGCCATTTCAGCGCGCGGATGGACGTCTTCGAGGACAACCACGTGATTCCGAATCCGGTGCAGGTCATGGCGATGCAGCTCAAGGCGGGACAGAAACCGCCCTTCTTCAAGCCCGCGGACGAAGCGGAGAAGAAGGAAACGAAGGAGTCGAAGGCGCCGAAAGAGGCGAAGGAACCGAAGGGGCTCTTCCGCATCGACCTCGATGGAATCCGGGACCGCGCGTTCGTCCTCCCCGTGTCCGCCGGCAATTACTTCTTTCTCAAGGCGGGAAAGGGATGCGTCACGTGGGCGTCGAGAGAGGACTTCGGCGAGAATGAATACGAGCAGATCTTCACGCCGGGCGGCAGGCGGGTGTGGGATGTCCATATCTTCGATATGGCGGACGAGAAGGAGATCGTCATCGACAAGAAGATCAACGACTGGCGGCTCTCCGCGAACCGGGAGCAGATGATCGTCCAGTCGGGAACCGACTACTGCGTGGGCACGGTCGATAAGGCGTTCTCGTCGAAATCGACCGGCGAGGCCCTCGACCTCGATCGCATGATCTACCGCGTGGTCCCGCGCGAGGAATGGGCGCAGATCTTCAACGACGCATGGCGGTGGTACCGCGACTTCTTCTACGATCCCGGCATGCACGGGAGAGACTGGAAGAAAATGGGCGAATCCTACCGCGCCTACCTCCCCCAGCTCACCTCTCGTCAGGATCTCAACTGGCTCCTCTCGCAGATGGTCGGCGAGCTGTGCGTGTCGCACACCTACATCAGCGGCGGCGACGGCGGCCCGCAGAAGTCTCCCGACAATCCCGTGAATACCGGATACCTCGGCGCCGAACTCGAGGCGACGCCGTCTGGATTCTACCGGCTGAAGACCATCTTCGGCCCCACGGAGTACGCACGCGAGCTCGAGGGGCCGCTCGTGAGGCCCGACATCGCCGCAAAGGAAGGGGATTACCTCATCGCAATCGACGGGAAGGAGATCCGCACTCCCGCCAATCCGTACGCGCATCTCCAGGTGATCAGGGGACAGAAGGTGTCGGTCACGATCAACGACAAGCCGGCCGCGGCGGGTGCGCGAACCTACGTCGTGGAGACGGTCGTCTCCGAGTACGACCTCCGGTACCAGCGCTGGATCGCGGACAATATCAAGAAGATCGCCGAGGCGAGCGGCGGCGAGATCGGATACATGCACATCACGGCGATGAGCTCGGACAACACCGCCCAGTTCGACAAGTACTGGCGCGCGTTCAAGTACAAGAAGGGGATCATCGTCGACGTGCGCGGGAACGGCGGCGGCTGGACCGAGTACTTCCTCGTCGACAAGCTCGAGCGGGAGATGGTCGCGAAGAACTGCCTGAAGAACATGGTCCCGTTCGAGTATCCTCCGGGCGCCTCATCGGCGCATTACGCCGTGCTCACGAACGAGTACAACGGCTCCGACGGCGAGGCGTTCGTCGAACATTTCAAGGCGCGCGAGCTCGGCACCGTGATCGGCGTGCCGTCGTGGGGCGGGCTCGTCGGCATCCTGAACGGCCAGACGACGATCGACAACGGAACGGTGCACCAGTCGAACAACTCGTTCTACGGCGCAGCGGGCAATTGGCTGATCGAGAACCACGGCGCGGATCCCGATATTCTCGTGGAGAACGATCCGGCCTCCGCGATGGCCGGCCGCGACAAGCAGCTCGATACGGCGATCGAGGTGCTGATGAAGCAGATCAAGGAGCAGCCGGCCGTGTTCCCGGAGAAGCCGCCGTATCCGAAGAGATAGCCGGCGCCCGGGAAGCGCATCTTCGTAACAGAAGAAACGTGCTATGGCGCAAGTGCGTAGAGGGCGGCTTCTTCCGCGTGGATCTCGGCGGTATCGAACAGCATGACATCGGCGTCCGGCGGGCGAAGCAACAATCCGATCTCGGTGCAGCCCAGAATCACGCCCTCGGCTCCCTGCCGGATCAGGCCGGAGACGACCTGCCGGTATGCCGCCCTCGAGTTTTCCAGCACCTTGCCGCGGCACAGCTCATCGTAGATAACGCGATGGACCATCGCTCTCTCTTCCGCGGCCGGCACGAGAACTTCGAGGCCGTGACGGCTCTCGAGGCGCCCGCGATAGAACTCCTCCTCCATCGTGAAACGAGTGCCGAGGAGCCCCACACGTCTCACCCCCGCCGCTTTGACGCGCGCCGCCGTCGTGTCGGCGATATGAAGCAGTGGGAGATCGACGGCGGCCTCGATCTGCGGGGCCACCTTGTGCATGGTGTTCGTGCAGAGGACCAGAAAGTCCGCGCCCGCTCGCCGCAGGGCGCGAGCGGCTTCAACGAGAATGTCGCCGGTCTCGACCCATCGGCCCGCGTGTTGAAACCGCTCGATCTCGTGAAAGTCGACGCTGTAGACGACCATCTTCGCGGAATGGAGCCCCCCGAGACGTTCGCCGACGATTCGGTTTATGATCCGGTAGTACGGCACCGTCGACTCCCAGCTCATGCCTCCGAGCAGTCCCGCCGTCTTCATGCGTCGCTACCTCCTCGGTCCGTTGGACGAAGGAAAAGCCCCGCTGCCGAGTGCTCCATCCACTCAACTATATCATATCCGCCGCTTGAAATGGGCGCCGGATAGCCATAGAACATCCGTTTGGGGAATTGTGATATAATAAAGGCTGTTGCACGCAACATCGCCCGATATCGGTCACACCGGAAACCAAGGAGGCGTTATGAGGCTTCCAAAGCGATACGCGCGTGAGGCGGCGTTTGCGGCAGCGGCCGCCCTGTTCTCGATGTCATTCGTCGCGAGCGCGGAGGCGCAGCCGCAGCCGGACCGGGAAAAGATGCACCGTGAAATGGCGCACGCCAAGGCCGAACGACTTGCGAAGATTCAAGCGGCCCTTCCGGCGCAGATGGCGAGCCAGGCGGATTACGACGTCAAATACTACCATATCGATATCAACATCGATCCCTCGACGGGGACGGTGGGCGGGTGCGTAACCGTAACGGCGAAGGTGCTGAATCCCCTCAGTGTGGTCGATCTCGACCTGTCCAACACACTGATGGTGACCAGGGTCCGCCGTCCGGACGGAGCGGCGCTCGCGTTTACGCATGCCGGCTCCATCCTCTCGGTGACGTTGAGCCGGACCTACATGAGGGGGGAAGCGTTCACGTTCAACGTCCACTACAGCGGCGCCCCCGATCCGTCGTACGGGGCGTTCGGATTCGACTCCTACAATGGGGAGCATATGATCTGGAGCCTGAGCGAACCGTTCGGGGCGCGCAGCTGGTGGCCGTGCAAGGACGTCCCCTCGGACAAAGCCGACTCCGTCGATCTCGACATCAGGGTCCCTTCGGGTCTGATCGTAGCCTCCAACGGCACGTTCCGCGGCGTCACGAGCGTGTTGGGATGGGACACCTACTCGTGGCACGAAGGATACCCCATCGCCACCTATCTGGTATCGGTGGCGATCCACCCGTACACCGTTTTTTCCCACTGGTACCGCTACTCGATGACGGACTCGATGGAGGTGCGCTACTACGTTTTTCCCGATCATTACGCCGACGTTCAGGAAACCTACGCCAAGACCGTCCCCATGATCGAGCTCTACTCGAACCTTTTCGGCGAGTACCCCTTCATCGAGGAGAAATACGGGCACGCCGAGTTTCTATGGTTCGGCGGCATGGAGCATCAGACTATTACCAGCCTGGGGGCGATTAGCGAGTACCTGACCGCGCACGAGTTGTCCCACGCGTGGTGGGGCGACATGATCACGTGCAACGACTTCCACCATATCTGGATGAACGAGGGTTTCGCCACGTACAGCGAGGCCCTGTGGTCGGAGTTTACGTACGGAGAGTCATATTACCGTCAGGACATGGCGGCCGCGAAGTACTTCGGCTCGGGAACGATCTACGTTCCCGACACCAGCGACTGGGACCGCATCTTTCACACCGGCCTTTCGTACAATAAAGGATCGTGGGTGCTCCACATGCTCCGCCACGTGGTCGGCGACTCGACTTTCTTCGACATTCTCCAGACCTACCACGCGGATTCCCGCTACCAGTACGGCACCATCACGACCGAGCAGTTTCGCGATCTGTGCGAGGACGTGTCCGGCATGGATCTCGATTTCTTTTTTCACGAATGGATCTACGAGGAGTACTACCCGAGCTACTCGTACAACTGGACGGTGGCGCCGAACGGCGCCCTCTACGACGTGAACGTCACGATCAACCAGCTCCAGAGTCACTATCTGTTCAAGATGCCCATCGACGTGCGGATTACGACAGCGTCCGGCGACACCACTTTTATCGCATGGGATAGCCTCGCGACGCAAGGCTTCACCTTCTCTCTGGCCGATGCGCCGACGAGTGTGCTGCTCGATCCCGACGAATGGATCCTCCGCTCCGTCGAGGAACTCATCGCCGATCCGACCTTCGACCGCGGTATCCTGGTCGTGAACGGCGTGGATTTCGATCAATATGGGGCCGAGATTTGGACAGCGTACGAGGACAGCGTATTCTGGGGCGGCTATGACATCAGCTTCTGGGACTGCTTCGAGGAAACCGGATCGGGATACCCGGCGAACCTCCCGGCTCCACTGGGTCACGGTCACGTCCCTTCCGACAGTCTCAAGCAGTTCTCGACCGTGGTATGGGTGGGAAACAACTACAACGGCGATCTGACGGAATGGTACGACACGTCGATTCTCTCCTACCTGAACGCCGGCGGAAACGTTCTGCTCATGTCGCGCAGCGGCCAGAGCTTCGTCACCGAACCCATGCGCCAGTACCTCGGCATCACCTGGAGAGAGAGCAGCGCGAGCACGCTCAACGATTGCGTCGCCGCATATCCGGGACTCGCCGACATGGAGCCCGTCGGGGCGCAGAACAGCTGCGCGGTATTCGATACCGCGTTCGCGACGGAGGAGAGCGAGCTTCTATTCAAAGAAACGCTGACCTTCTCGACCCACCGGGGTCTCGGCGTGCGGCGAGAACCGGCCACCGGAGGAACCCACCGCTCCGACGGCGCACAGTTCGTTTTCCTGAGCGGACGGCCGTACCGGTGGAATCACGATCAGCTCCGCGCCAACGTCGAGTTCATACTGGGCGATCTCTTCGGCGAACCCTATGCCCCTCCGACCGGCGTGACGGAGAAACCGGCCGCGCGGGCGTTCAGCCTCACGCAGAACTATCCCAATCCGTTCAATCCGCGCACGACGATACGTTTTACGCTTTCCGAACCGGGCTTGGTTCAGCTCCGCGTCTACGACGTGACGGGAAAGCTCGTGGCGATTCTCGCGGATCGCGCCTATCCCGCCGGCGCCCACGCGGTGACGTGGAGCGGCACCAATCACCGCGGGCGGCCCGCCGCGTCGGGGATCTACTTCTACCGTCTACGGGCAGGCTCGAGCACGGCCACGCGAAAGATGCTGATGTTGCGATAGTCCGTATCTCTCGTGTCTCGCCGTCGAACAGGCAATCGCCGATATGAGCATTTGAAAAATGAGCGAGTTTGTCGTAGTATAGAGGCAGCGGAGCGAAAGCAGCGTTTGAAATCCCCATCCATCAAAGACTTGGAACCAACGATAGAGTGTCGAAGTCGATGTCCACTCTCTTCAGCAGGCTTCGTTACGAAATAGTCCAGTACAAGAAGGGACTACCCAGCGTTGCCGCGTTCGGTATGACCGAGCGATGCAGTCTGCACTGCAAAATGTGTCGGTTCTGGGTCGACGGGAATCACGATGCGGAGCATGAACTCAAGACAGATCAAATCTGCGACATGATCGACAAGCTTATCGACGATCTCGGAGTTCGGCGAATCCGGCTCGTGGGCGGCGAACCCTTTATTCGCGGAGACACCGTCCAGATCATCAGACATGCAAAGAACCGCGGCGTCCACGTAAATGTGGTGACTGATGGTTTCGAAATCAGCGAGGATCTTGCCGATCAAATCGTCGAGTCAGGAACGGATACCCTTCGCTTCTCGCTCGATGGAGTCGGAGAGATCCACGATAACGTGCGCGGGAAAGCGGGTTGCTACCGCAGAACCGCCGATTCCATCCGCTACATCCAGGAGGCAAAGAAGAGACGAGGGGTCTCGCATCCAGAAGTGCAGATCTTCTCTGTCATCACCAATATAAATTACAACCAGGTCCTACCTCTCTGGATCGAGAGCAAGACGACATTTGCACCGAGCCGCTACCTCTTTGCAACAGTTGTCGAAGTGACGCCGGAGATGGTAGAGGAGAGCACGTGGAATGAGAAGCAGCTATTGGACAATCACTACATCCCGATCGGCAAATCGCTTCACCTCAGCGACGAACAGCAAGCCGTGTTCGATTCTCACGTGCGGCAAATTTCCGGCAAGCAAGAATCAGAAGTGCCAAGGAGAATTCTGCACTGGTTGATTCGTCTGTTCTTCAATACGACCAATTGCCCTGAATCGTACAGCATTCATATTGATCCGGCCGGACACGTGACGTTTTGCTCCTTCTATACGAACTATAGTTACGGAAAGTACCCGGAGATGCCGATCAAACATATCTGGTTCAGCCGCAAACACGCCGAGTTCATGCAGCAAATCAACACCGGAGGCTCTCTCTCAGTCTGTGATGAGATCTGTGGGCAGACAACGCGCTACTATGTAGGCACTCCCAGACAGCTTGCGAGAAACCTGCTTCTGCGTATGATCCGCTCGCCTCTGAATTCCAGGAAGACGGAGTTATTCCAGTTTGAAACGCCGGACGTTGAAATCAAGTCTCGTCATAACGTAATGGAAAAGGTCGATGCATGGAGAAAAAGAGGCGGGCTCCAGAGGTAGGGCCAATAGTACCGGCACGACTTGAACTCCAATAACCTGTGCCTTGTGAAAACCCCAGATGAGATCACTTGGATATACCTACTCCTGATTTCTGCTCAGATCATATTCTCAGGAGAAACAACTTCCTGAGGGTAATATGAAAACCGCCTCCCCGAACGCTACCCTCTTCATAGCTGCTCTCTGTCTCGCGCCGGTCGCCAAGCGCCCCAAGGCCGGTATCGATGCAAGAGGGAGCGGTCCCGGGAATGGGTATCAGAGTCCCGGCCGCGCGCTTCCCGCCCGCGGCAACGCCACGGTCGCGACGACGGCCGCGAGCATCGAGAAGCCGAACGTCGCGACTCGAGCCGTGAGGATCGGTTCCATACCGGCGCTTTGCCAAACGATGGTGAAGAGCAGGCCGCCGACGATCGTGCACAGCACGGCCCTCCCGTGGTACCTCTTCCAGAAGAGCGTGAGCAAAATGACCACGGAGAAGGTCCCCCCGATACCCGCCCACACGAATCCCACGATCGTATAAATCACTTTCGACGGGAAGAGATAAGCGAGCACGAGCGCGATCGCCGCGAGAGCCGCCGTCGTTATCCGGGAGCGCGCGAGCCCGTTCATCTTTCCCGCGCGGCCGCCGAGCGGTTGAATGAGATTCTCGGAGAGCTCGGTCGAGGAGAGAACGAGCAGCGAATCGGCCGTCGACATGATCGCCGCTATGGCGCCCGTCACGAGGATCGCCGCGATTATGTCGGGGAAGACCCTGAACATGACGAGCGGCATCACCACCTCGGGGTCCTCGAGCCCCTTCGGCCCGAATATCGCGATGCCGATCCAGCCCAAGCCCAAGGCGCCGATATATGCGAGAACGGTCCATGCAATCCCGATGTTCCTCGCGCGTCGTGCCTCGATGGAATCCTTGATCGCCATGAATCTGATGCTGAGCTGCGGCTGCCCGCCGAGGTAGCCGAAGAACCACGAGAACCCTCCCATGATCGCCGCCCCCGCGGCGAATCCCGACAGCGTGCCCGTGAACGAGAAGTATGAAGGACCGGACGCCCGCAAAGCCTCGGAGATCGAGCTTGCGAAGAGGCCGGGGGTGTTATGAATATAGACGATGCCCGCGATCGGCCCCACAACGAGCGCCACGATCATCAAGATCGCCTGCACGACGTCGGTGTAGACAACGCTCCGAAAACCGCCGTAGATCGTATAGGGCACGATGACCGCCGCCGTGATGAGCATTCCCAGACGCGCGTCGATGCCAAAGAGCGAATGGAGCGTCTTCCCGCCGCCGAGATACTGCGCCCCCACGTAAAAGAAGAAGAAGAAAACGATCGTGAAGCTCCCCGCGACGCGAATCCACTTTTCCATCTCGCCATGGCGCCTCGCGATATACTCGGAAAAGGTGTTCACCCGGTATGTCGCGGCTTCGTTCCGCAACCGCCAGGCGATGGCGCTCCATGCGGTGACAATCCCCGCGACGCACCCGACCGCCGTCCACGTTTCGAGCAGGCCGGTAGCGTATGCCGCTCCCGGAAGACCCAGCAGCGCCCACGACGACTCCCCCGTGGCGCGCTCGGAGAGCGCCGCCGCCCACCCCGGCAGATTTCGCCCGGCGATAGAATAGTCCGCGCCGGTCTTCACTTTGCGTCCCTGATAGATTCCCCATGCCATCAGGAAGACGAGATACGTGACGATGACGGTGAGCGTGAGTCCGATGTTCTCCATGCGGTTCTCCTTGCCGGTTCGGTTCTATTCCGGGGAAAAATCCTTATCCGGGACGACCTCCGTCTCGACGCGTCTTGATTCGCAGGATATGGATCGTCACGCCGAGACCCACCGCAAGCAGGAAGAGCCGGACCCACCACAACCGGGCCGGCACCGCGACGAACGCCGAACCCCCGAGGGTGGCCCAGAGCAGCGCGAGCGTCCAGATCTTCGAGGCGAGCGGAATCCCCTCGCCATCCCGATACCGGCGCAGATACTCGCCGAACACGCGGTTCTGGTGGAGCCAGCGATGCATGCGCTCGGAGCTGCGCACGAAACAAGCCGCGGCGAGCAGGAGGAACGGCGTGGTCGGCAGCACGGGAACGAATGCCCCGATCACGCCGAGACCGACGAACAGAACTCCGGCCGCTATGAGCGCGACGCGCACTACTTGGATACCTCACTCATCGGAATGCCGGCCGCTTTGAACCGCTCGATTCGGCATTCGACCTCGCTTTGCTCCACTTTCATAGTCTCTCCTATCCGCAAACGATAGGCAAATAGGAATCTATCGACATCAATGCCGGATGCCAACGATATTATTGGTCGCGGCGCTCCCGGCAGCTTCACGCTCCCTTGACAAGGTCGGCACCCGAGTAGTAACTGTCGAAGTGAGGTAACGGCCGATGAGCGAGCGACCCTATACCGAGAGCCTTCGCCTGACCGGCATCCTGACGAAGCAGATCGTCCTCGACGCCATACGCGCCTTGGGGCCGGCCGCCGGATCCAACGGCCTCGATGTCGGTTGCGGCATTGGCGACAAGACGCTGCTGTTCGCCGAGGCGATCGGCCCGACCGGCTCCGTCGTCGGCGTGGACACGAACCGCGAGCATCTGGCGGCGGCGACGTCCGCCGCGAAGGCGCATGGGCTCTCCGGGCGCTTTCGGTTTCAGCCGGAGGATCTACACCACCTGCCGTTCGAGAACGCGTCTTTCGACTGGGCATGGAGCGCCGATACCCTGTGGCCGGCGCCGGGAATCGACCCGCTCGCCGGAGCGGCCGAGCTGCGGCGCGTGGTGAAACCCGGCGGTCGCGTGGGGCTGCTGTTCTGGTCCGGCCAGATGCTCTTGCCCGGCTATCCGCTGCTCGAAACCCGGCTCAATCTGGCGCACGCCGAGGTGAATCCTTATATCGCGGAAATCCCTCCGCACCTCCAGTTCACACGCGCCCTCGGCTGGCTCCGGGCGGCCGGCTTCGACGAACTGTCCGCCCTGTCGTTCACAACCTGCCTTCAGAGCCCCCTTTCCGATGAACAGCGCCGCGCGCTCGTCGAGTGCTTTCATATGTTGTGGGGAAATGTGGAACCGAATGTCCACGAGGAATCCTGGAGTCTGTATCGCCGCCTGAGCGAACCGAGCTCGAGCGAGTGCGTGCTTCGCGCGCCGGATTACGCGTGCAGCATCACGTATCTGTTTTTCCGCGGCCGCGTCCCCGACGCAGGCTGAAGAACACGGCGAATTTCGCCGCATAATCCGGCTCCCCGAGCACAACCTTCTCCATAAGCACTTTCTATTCTCGGGGTGCTTCAAAGAGACTGGGACTACCGAAGCAGGATCATCTTCTTCGTGAGCGCGATTGTCCCCCCATCCAGGCGATAGAAATAGACCCCGCTCGCCATCCGCTCCCCCCGCATGTTCCGGCCGTTCCACGTCTCCGAATATGTTCCCGCCGGGCGATCGGCCTCGAGAAGCGTCGTCACGAAGCGTCCGGCCACGTCGTATATCCCGATCGAGAATGGCGATCTCTTTTTTACCGTGAAGGCGATGCTCGTTTCCTCGCTGAACGGATTCGGGTAGTTCGAGCCGAGGGTGAATGACTCGGGCACAGGCGGATTCTCTCCCGAGAGATTTCCCGAGAAGCGCAAAATACCCGAACCGGTCGATGCATTCGTGACAACATGGAGCTCCTCATACCTATCGACCCCGAAGGACATGATGGAGTATGGAATATCTATGATAAGGGAATCAGCCGTCACAACTCCGCCCCCATACCTGAGCAGCCAGATTCTGCCTGAACCGTAATCTCCATAGATGTACGCCCCGGCGTAGCCGGGTCGGCGCTGGCCGTGATACACGTAGCCGCCGACCACGGCAGTTCCCAAAGCATGGGAATAGTCTTTGACGGGAAGCTCGAGCCCCGTCTGATTGCAGCCGCTCGGCGGATTGTGACAGATGGTCCCTTCCATGATCCGCCAACCGTAGTTCTTCCCTTTCTCAACGATGTCGATCTCCTCGCGCGCGCCCTGGCCAACGTCCCCCACCCAGAGCGCTCCATTCGCGCTGTCGAAGCTGAACCGCCACGGATTGCGGAAACCCAGGGCCCAGATCTCTTTTCTCGAGTTTCCGGGATCTTGGGCATACGGATTATCCGAAGGGATGACGTAGTGCGTCGTCGCGGTCGTATCATTCACGTCGATGCGCAGCATCTTTCCGAGTAGCTCGGTCAAGTCTTGGGCGTTGTTATCCGGGTCGCCGCCGCTTCCGCCATCTCCCATGCCTATATAAAGACAGCCGTCGGGGCCGAACGCGAGCATCCCTCCATTGTGATTCGAATAGGGCTGAGGAATTTCGATGATAATGAATGCGCTCGCCGGATCCGC
>JBFYZM010000206.1:0-12588 GCA_041309505.1 Candidatus Krumholzibacteriota bacterium | reverse complement strand
GACCTCGACATCGACGAATCCCGTCGCCGGCGCTTCGATCCGGGCGCTCGCCTCCGGGGGCGCGGCACTCTTTTCCACGACCGGTTTTTCGGGCGGCCCGGCGGCTTTTTCGACCGGCGGCAGGGGCTGCTGCACCAGTTTGGCTTTCTCCAACTCGGCTTTTCTCGTTTCTTCGGCGTTCGGGAGCGAGAAACGCAGGGAGTTGCTCTCGAAAACGCGTCCCGAGTCCCGGGGCGCTTCCGAAGCCGCGCCGGCGGTATCGGCCGCGGCCGTTTCGACGCTCGCCGGTTCCGCGAGCGCGGCCATCGAAACGCCGGGGAGCTCCTCTCCCTGGCCCGCGAGGACCGGATCCGCCGGCGGGGGCGCCGGATCGGACTCGCGGATCGCCCTGAAAGCGTCGACGACGTTTCCGACGCCGCGGGGATTCAGCGAGACGACGATCGCCGCGGAGGCCAGGAACGCCGCCGCGATGCCGAGGGAAAGCAGACGTTTCTTCCGCGGGATTCGCCGGATCGGCCGCTGCGCGCGCGGAGCGAGATCGTCCTCTCCGGCGGCGAGCCTTCTGAGCCGCTCGCGGGACGAGGCGATCTTCTCCTGCCCGAGGAGCGTTTCGATCGCGCGCGCCATTTCAAGGGCGCTCCTGAACCGCTTTCCCGGTTCCCGGTGAAGCGCCTTCATGACGAGCTCCTCCGCGCCGGGGCTGATGTCCCTCCGTATCCGCGAAGGCGCGCTGATGCCGCCGTTGATGATGTTCTGTATGACCGCCGCGTAGTTGTCGCCGAGGAAGGGCTGCGTGCCCGTCATCGCCTCGTAGCAGATCGTTCCGAGGGAAAAGAGATCGCTTCTTCCGTCGATCGAATCCCCGATCGCCTGTTCGGGGGACATATAGAGGGGTGTGCCGAGGAGCGTGGAAGCGACCGTCTGCTGGGTCTGGCTCTGGTGGAGCTTCGCGAGACCGAAGTCGGTGATCTTTACCTGCCCTTCCGTCGTGAGCATGATATTGGCGGGCTTGATGTCCCGGTGGATGATGCCGCGCTGGTGCGCGTGATCGAGCCCCAGGCAGATCTCGCGGGCGACGAGCAGCATGAGATCCTCCGGGATGGCGCGCCGAGACGAGAGCACGTCCTTGAAGCACGGCCCGTCGATATATTCCATGACGATGAAATATTCGCCCTCGGCGGATCCGAAATCGATGATGCGCACGATGTTCTCGTGATCGAGGCTCGCGACGGCCTTCGCCTCGAGCTCGAACCGGCGCGTGAAGTTCGGGTCCGAAATGAGATGCGAATGGAGCTTCTTGATGACGACGGGCCGGTCGAGCGAGGTCTGGATCGCCTTGTACAGCACGGCCGTTCCGCCGGTCGCGAGCGTGTTGCAGATCTCGTACTTTTTCACGCTTTTTCCGTTCATCGCGCGGTCGCCAACCTTTCCGCGAGCGACTCGGGGAGTCCGGAATTGCGGATTTTATCCTGCGCCGATCTGATGTCGTAGGGCACGCGCCGTATCGCGATCGTTCCCTTCTGCTCGTCGAGAAGGACGAAGCTCGCCGCGGCGATGCCGTCCCGCGGCTGGCCGATGCTGCCCACGTTGACGAGGTAGCGCGACCCGGGGGCCACGGTGGAGAAGGTGCCGCTCACGACCCTCGTTCCCAGCGAATCGCTGTGCTCGATGATCGCCGGCACGTGCGTATGGCCGATGAAGACGAATTTTTCGCGGATTCCCTCGAATACGGCGTTCGCCTGGTTGATCGTATACACGTACTCCCACTCCATGGGCGAGAGGGGAGAGGCGTGAGCGAAGACGCAATCGCCGTAGCGCCGCACCGTGTCGTATTCCCCGAGGGCGTCGCGGTGTCTCGGATGGATCTCCCGCGAGGTCCAGCGGATCGCCCTCTGCGCCGTGCTGCTGAACGTTTCGGTGCCGATGAGGCCCGCGGCCGCCACGTCGTGGTTTCCGCCGATGCGGATGCTCGCCGCTTCCTGGACGAGGGAGACGCACTCGTTCGGATTCGCGCCGTAGCCGACGACGTCCCCGAGCGAAACGATCATGTCGGGGCGCAGCCTCCCGGCCTCCTCGAGCACCCGCTCGAGCGCCTCGACGTTTCCGTGAATATCGGAGAGGACGAGAAATCTCATGCTTCAATCCTTGAAAATGAATTGCTCGGATCCGATCGCGATGAGGTCTTCCTTTTCGAGAGTCCTTTCTTCCATCTCCTCGCCGTTGATCGTCACCTTGTTGCGCCCCTCGATCTTCTGAAGCACGTATTCGGAGCCCCTCCGAAGTACCTCCACGGTAACGCGCGGCGCGAAGATTCCGTTGAGCCGGATGTCGGAATCCTTCCCGCGTCCGATCACGATCCGCTCCTTGTCGAGAGGATATTCCTCCATCGCCGATTTTCTGAAAAGCCGCGGCGGCGGTCCCGCGCACGCCGGTTTCTGCGCGGCGGCCGCCTGGTTCCTGAAATGCGGAATGACGACGGTCTGATCGAGATCCTCGGGATGCGACGCCTCCAGCGTCGGGATCTGGAAGAGGATTTCGTACTTGCCGATCATGATCACGTCGCCGCTCGAAAGCTTCGCCTCGCTCACCGGTCTGTCGTTGAGGAGCGTGCCGTTCTTGCTCCCGAGATCGCGGAGCACGTAGCCGTCGGTGCGGGAGGTGATGGCGGCATGCTTGCGCGATACGCTCAGGTTGTCGATGACGATCTCGTTTTCCGGGAGTCGCCCGACGGACATCTCGGCGCCGGCGAAGGGATACGTCTTGAGCGGCCGCCCCTTCAGGCGAACGACGAGGCGCGGAGGCTGGCTCAGGTAGAACGAAGAGATCGATCCCGCGTAATCGGAAGGGATCGAACGGACGTCTTCGGCGTGCGTCACGGCGAGATCGGTGAACAGATTGATCTCGAGCGGGCGTTTGGCCGTGATCGTGAAGACTTTGACGAGGAAATCCTCCCGTGCGCTCGACGCGGGACCCTTGTCGGAGCGAAGGCTGTAACAGGCGATCGCCTTCCCCGCCTGATAGCGCAGGAAGAAAAAGACACCCTGATTCCGGGCCGTGACGATCGCGCTGTAGCGGTCCTTCTCGGCGCGCTCGAGGAGCTCCTCCATCTGGACGAGCGCCGAGGAAACCTTGAGCTCGGGCTTCTTCTGCAGATAGACGAGAAGCGAATGATACAGGATGATGTCGATCCCGTAGGCGATGATCTTGGGGAATTGCGTCCGGTTGATCTCGAGAAAGAAATCGCGCAGCCTGACCGGCCGAAAGGCGTCTCCGTCGCTCGCGCAGGCCCAGTAGATCTGCCCTTCGTTGATGAAGAGAAGGTACTGGATGTTGTCGTTGAACACCTCGAGGACGACCGGCGTCTTCCTGCTTCGCTCGACGTAATCCCGGACGATCGCGTCGAACTCGCACGGATCGAAATCGCGTGGGTTCAGCAGCACGAGCCGATACGGTATCTGCAACCTGATCATCGTTCCGACCTTTCCGGTCTCCGGATCATTTCACTTCGGCGTGAAAGCGCTTGAGATTGCGCCGGGCCTTCTCGTTCGCCGGATCGAGTTCGAGCGCCTTCTTCCAGGCGTCGATCGCGTCTTCGATCTTTTCGAGCTTGTAGTAGGCGTTTCCGAGGTTCGTGTACGCGGAGCTCGAGTCGCTGCTCCGGCCGATCGCCTCGTTGTACATCTCGATCGCTTCCTTGTACGAACCGAGGCGGTAGAACACGTAACCGAGATTGTTGTAGGCGGCGGCGAGTTCGGGGCTGAGGGTGATGGCCTTCTTGAACGCCTCGGTCGCCTTTTCCTCCTCGTTGATCTCGGTATAGGTGAGGCCGAGGTTGTTGTACGCCTCGGTCATCGCCGGATCGAGATCGATCGCTTTGGTGAAGAGGCCGAGCGCCTTTTCGTACTGTCCGTTGTGGTACGCCATGACGCCGCCGTTGTTGAGCATCCGCGCCTCGGTCGCGCGCCGCTTCTTCTCCTCTTCCTCGATGCTTTTCTTCTGGTCCTCGACGAGATTCATGATGCCGGTATGATTGTCCGAGAGCTCTCTCACGAGCTTGCGATGCTCGCCGAGCCCGGTCTCGATCGTTTCGAGGTTCTTCGCGAGGGCGCCTCTCCAGCCGGACACCTCGTCGCGGAACGTTTGAAATATCTGCTCGTTCGAGTCGATCTTTCGCTCGATCTCGTCCGTCTTCGCGTCGAGGGTGAGCGAGATCGCGTCGAGGGCCTTCTGTTTTTCGTCGGCCGAAGAGCGCATGAAGCTCGCGAGGTCGTCGAGCTTTCGCTCGACCCCGGTCCTGAGCTCCGTGACCGACGTTTCGTTCTTCTCGCGCAACTCCTTCATGAGATCGAACAGCTCGCTCCCGCTCTTTCGCTGGGATTCCCAAGCCTTTTCGAGCTCGGCGCGGACGCCGGCCATCGCGTCCTCTCCCCGCGACGCCTCGCCGGCGATCAGACGCTCGATGCGGCAGGTGCGCAGGCCGTCGTCATGGAATCTGCACAGCTCTCCGAGGCATTCGACCCGTCCGCGGTAGGATTTCGCGAGAAAACGCACCGGCACGACGGAGGCGATCTCGTCGACGAGCGATTCCTCCGCGGGCTGTTTCGATGACGGGTTGATGAAGATCTCGTCGCCGTTCTCGGGGGCGGCCCGGGTGTCGTCGTGCGCCGGCTCGACGTCGTCGAGTTCGCGGACGAGAAGCTCCTTGTCGTCGAGAATCGACGTTTGGGTTATCAATGGACAGATCTTCATGATTGCACCTTTCCTCCGGAGAGCGTCAGAGCGCTTCCGATTTTTCGAGCACCAGGACCCGTTCCTCGCAGTGCGATTCGACGAATCGCGTGTAGTTCTTCAGGGCTCGTTCGCGGCAGTCCCTGAAATCGGCCCGCTCGCCGGCGAGTCCGGCGAAGTACGAGGCCGCCATTCCGTGATCCCCCATGCGTTCCCGGGCGACGCCCGCGAGGTAGAGGTGATCGTATCGTTCCGAATCGACGGCAGAGCCGTCGCCGCCGTTCGCGCCGAACGCGGCGCAGGCGAGGGCCGGTCGATCCATGCACAGGTAGATCGCTCCGAGAAGATCGCTCCGCAGGGAGCGCGAGACGGCGCTGCGAGACAGAATCTCGAGCGCCTCGGCGGCTCCCGCGCGATCGAGAACGAGGCGTACGAGGAGGGCGACATCCTCTTCCCGGGCGGATCCTTCTTCGAGGCGCGCGGAAAGGACGCGGATCTCGCGATCGGACCATTGCGTATACGACCGCTCGATGCGCTTGAGCACACGGCTTTTCTCGGGGGCGCTTTCGAGCGCTTCCGAGAAGAGCCGGCCCGCGCGTTCGACGTCTCCCGCGTTATGGTGAATCTCGGCGAGCTCGATCGCCAGGTCGAGCGAATCTTCCGGACCGAGGGCCGAGCGTCCCCGGCCGAAGAGAGCTTCCGCCGCGTCGATGCGTCCGGCGCCGGCGAGGAGCGAGGCTCCGAGGGAGAAATGCTCGCGTCGCGGTCCTCGCTCGATGAGAATCGCGAGACGCGAGACGAGCTCCTCGACGACCGTGTCGTCCTGCGCGGGAAAAGAGCCGAGGAGCGCGAACGCTTCGTCGTTTTCATTCGCCGTCATGTGGCAATCGACGCGCAGCATGCGTTCGGCGTCGCGGAGCTCACGCGGCCACACGTGCCGCTGGAGTCCGGCGAGGATGGCTCCCGAGCGTGCGGAGTCGCAGTGCAGGGCCTGAGCGTACCTCGCGAGCGCTTCTTCCATCTCATCCCTGCGCGCCTTGAGCGAGGCGTAGCGCATGAGGAATTCGCCGTTCCGCTCGTGGAGCGGCAGGAACTCCGATACGACGGCGTCGATGCGCGCCGGGTCCGCCTGTTCGTCGGAAAGGATCCGTACGACGGCCTGGCGCGATTGCTCGGTGTCTCCCGAGGCGACGAATATGCGCGCGAGGAGTCTGTTCGCCTCGCACTGTTCGGGTCGTTCCTTGACGATCGAGAAGAGAATATCGACGGCGGTGCGCGTGAGCCCCGCATTATTCGCGATGAGGTGTTCGAGGATCCGCACGGTTTCTTCGTGGCGCCCCTCGAGCGACAGATTTCGCGCGTAGAGCGTCTCGAGCCGTTCGTTCCCGGGGGACGCCGCCCGGATCCGCTCGATCGACGCGCTCAGGGCCGGGAGCGCCTCGCGGGGCCCCTTCTGGGCAGACGTGAAGTGGCGGAAGGCGTCGTCCTCGCGCCCTTCGAGCCACGATATCTCGCCGAGGATCGCGGAGAGATGCCACGGCTCGATACTGAGGGGCAGGAACCTCTCCAGGATCTCCGCGGCCTGTTTTCTCGCCGCCGGCGAGAGCTCGATGCAGCGTCTCATCGCGGCGACCGCTTCCGCGTCCTTGCCGAGACGCAGGAGCGTCTCTCCGAAGAGGACGTGCGCCTGGGGATTCGCCGGATCGCGCGCGATGATCGCGCTGATTTCCCCCTCGAGCGTTCTGACGTCGGCTTCGGGGGACGTGAGGGTGAGGGCGATGCACTTGAGCGCGTCGTCCCATTTTCCGTCCGCGGCTGAGATCCGCGCGCCGTAGACGTGAAGCGCCGCCGCCTTTCCGGCCGGCAGCGCGGCGATGGCGCGCGCGAGCACTTCCGAGGCGAGGCTCGTCCGGTTCATGACGAGCGCCGTCTTGAGCATCTCTTCCCAGATGGCGAGGTTGCCGGGTTCTCGTTCGACGAGCTTCTCGAACTGCGCGACGACGTCGCGAATCTGGCTCGGATCGAGCTCGAGCGTGCGGCAGAGGTGACGCGCCGCGTCGGCGAAGAGCTCCTCCTCGAGATACAGATGATAGAGGGCGAGATGGAGGGTCGCGTTCGCGTCGAAGCGCGCGAGCCCGTTCTTGTAGATTTCGATGACGCGATACTTCAGGCCCCCGTCCCGCATGAGGATCTGATCGAACTCGAATACCGCCCGTTCGACTCCCCCCGTGAAGAAATGCGCGGTCGCGAGGAGCAGACGGAACGGTTCGGAAAGCTGGTCCTCCTTCGCGAGGCGTTCGACGATCTCGGCGATCGTTTTCCAGTATTCCTCGTGCTCCGCGGCGAGGTCCCGGATCGAGGACGCGAGCTCCTCATGTTCTTCGGGCTTCTCGCGGTAGAGCGCCAGGACGTGCGGATACGCTTCGATCCCGCGGTCGCCGCTCAGGCCGATCTCGAGGGCGGAAACGACGCCGGTGAGAAATATGCCGCTGTGTTTCATGATCTCCGCCGAGAGCGCGACGAGGGCGGCGTCATCCAGGGCGCGCGTTCGCTTGAGAGAGCCGAAAACCTCCTCGGCGCTCGTGCGGTCGTCCGCGCGCGCGTAGAGCACCGCGAGGAGCGCTTTCAACGCCGGATCGCAGTCCGCGGAGCTTTCGACGATGCCGCGGATGAAATCGGCGAGCGCGGGGACGAGCGTCGTGTTCATCTCGACGGCCCGCCGGGCGGCGCGGGTCCCTTCGGCGACGGAGCCCCTCGCGATATAGGCGCGCGCGAGGAGATTCTGCCCCGGGGCGGTGAGCGCCACCGCTTCGTTCTTTTCGAGCCATTCGACGATCGAATCCGTTCGGCCGGCGTCGTCGCCGGCGATGCGTTCGAGCACGGCGATCGTTTCCTTCGCGAGACCGAGCGCGGAAGCGACGTCGCAATAGAGGAACGAGATATCGGGCACCGCGAAGGCGGCGTCGGGGAGCGCCGCGAGCCGTTTCTCCGCGAGCCTCAGGCGCTCTTCGTGCGGCGGCGATCCGGCCCGCCCGGAAGCGGCGGGATCGGGAAAGAGGTGATCTCGCATGAGGGCGGCCCCGTCCGCCGTTCTGCCGGACCGGACGAGAATTTCCCCCCTGAGAAAGTCGCCGTTCGGGCAGGGTCCCTTCGCCGACTCGAGCGCCGACAGGATTCTGTCGAGCGGCGGCTTGTCGAGCTCGAGGGCCTGGAAAAAGCGGACCTCCGCCTTGTCGGGGTGGGCGAGAAGCATCGACGCGAGTCCGAGACAGTATTTCACGAAGGCGTTGTCGGGGAGCTCCTGCTCGAGCTCCACGAGGAAACCGCCGATAGCCTGCGCGTCGGCGGGAAGCATCTCGAGCGCCGTGCCGAGCGATTCGATCGATTGGTCATAGCGCTGGCTCTGCTTGTAGAGGATGCCGAGAAGCAGCTCGTTCTCGGCGAAGAAAGCCAACTTGTCCTGTCCCTCGGCCGCGAGGTTCTTCGCCCGCGTCTCGCCCCGCTTCGCGAGGTCGGCGGCGAAGGATTCGGGGCTCGCGTTCAGGATCTCCGAGAGCGCCTCGAGATTCCGCGCCTTGAGGAGGGTTTCGACGACGAAGCTTCCGAGGAGCGTGCTGAACGACTGCATGAACGAAGTCCGGGCGAGCTCCAGTATCTCGTTTCTCCGGCTCGCGTGGCGCTTGTGCGCGTTCTTGAGGATATTCGCCGCCTGGGGATAATCGGAAAGATCGAGACACGCCTGCGCCGCTTCGATCGCGATGTCGTAGTCGTCGGGCCATTTCTCGAGCGCTTCGATCGCGGTCCTGCGGGCTTTTCCCAGGTCCCCGCGCGCGCGTTCCTGATGTATTCTCTTGATCGCCTTTTCCTGCGTGAGAAACAGGGGCCCTTTCCCCGTCAGTAGATCTTTCATATTTTCTCCGGTGTAAAGTTATCCGTTTAGCATCAGAGCGAAATACGTACCATTTGGACATTTTTTCCGAAGTCTCTTTAATTGTTGATAAATCGTGGAGTTAGGTGTAAAGTTGCGCGGGTGCGTCCGGGAAAAGGGCGTGCATGGTTGCAATATGCGAAGCCGCCCGCCCCCCCCTGAGGCGCGCGGACCACCGGGAGGAGGCTTCGAGCGCAATGGGTTCCCGCTACGTCGTTTCGACGGAGGTCAATTTCTCCTCTTCCCACGCGCTCGTGGGCTACCGGGGAGACTGCTCGCGCGTGCACGGGCACAACTGGGTCGTCCGGGTCTATTACGAATTTCCGACCGTCGACGACCGGGGGCTCACGATCGACTACCGAGAGCTCAGAACCGTCCTCGAACGGGTGATCATGCCGCGCTTCGACCATCGCCACCTGAACGACGTGCCTCCTTTCGACGCCGTGAATCCCACTTCGGAGAACATCGCCGCGGAGATCTTCAGGCTCTGCCGGGAAGAAGCGCGGATTCCGCGAGGCGTGCTGCGAGAGGTGGAGCTCTGGGAATCTCCCTCCGACATGGTGCGCTACCGTGAAGACTGAAAGCTCCGCCACGAGACGCTCGGTCGTTCTCCTCTCCGGGGGGCTCGATTCCACCGCCGCTCTCGCGCTCGCCCCGGAGGCCGGATATGAGCCGGCCGCCGCTCTCTTCTTCGATTACGGTCAGCGCGCCGCGCGAAACGAGGAGCGCGCCGCGCGCGCTATCGCCGGTTTCCATCGTATCCCGCTCGAGCGCATCGAGCTTCCCTGGATGGCGGCATTCTCGAAGTCGGCGCTCGTCGGGGGAGCCGGGGAGCCGCCCCGATGGTCCCCGGACCGTCTCGACGACGCGGCGCCCCGGGCCGTGTGGGTCGAGAACCGAAACGGCGTCTTCGTCAATATCGCGGCGTTCTACGCCGCCGAGAAGGGGATGGACGCCGTTATCGCCGGATTCAACCGGGAAGAGGCGGAGGCCTTTCCCGACAACAGCGCGGAGTACGTCGATCGGGTCAATCGCGCGCTCGAGCTCTCGCTCGGCCGGGGCGTGCGCGTCGTCGCGCCGACGCTCGACATGACGAAGCGGGAGATCGCGGCGCGAGCCCTCTCGCTCGATATTCCCTGGGAGCTGCTCTGGAGCTGCTACGGCGGAGGACGTCTTCAGTGCGGTTCGTGCGAATCGTGTCTGCGGCTCAAGCGGGCCGTCGAAGGAACGGAGGCGGAAGGCCGCGTGAGGTTCGAAAAGGAGGACGCATGAAGGAGAAGAAGTGCGCGCTGCTCGAAACGGCGTTTCTCGCCGAGGAGATCGAGTACACGGGCGCGGAGCTGCGGAGCCATTTCGTTCGGGAAAGATCGGGGATCGAATGGGACGGCGTGATCGCCTTCATCGGGGCGTGCGGCGTCGCGGGAGAACGCCTCGTCGATCTCGAGGACGCGGAGGAGCAGCACGAGATCGTTTCGAAGCGAATGCTCCATTTCATCGCCGAGCAGTTTCAGCAGCCTCTGCGCGAGGGCAACGTGCGCCTCAGGCTCTTCGCCACGATCGTGAAGGAGACGCTCGAGGAGATGTCGCCCGGAATAGCGGTCAAGAGGGACGGCGACGATCTCTTCGTCAACGGGCGCAAGCTCACCGTCGCCATTTGCACCTCTTCGCCCCTCTCGACGCTTTTTCACTTCGGGATCAATATCAATCCGGCGGGCGCTCCCGTCGCCGCGGTCGGGCTCAAGAAATTCGATGTCGATCCGAAGCAGTTCGGCCTCGCCGTTCTCGACCGGTACGAGCGCGAGTGCGAGTCGATCGAACGCGCGCTGAGGAAGGTGCGGGGGGTTTCGTGACCGCGGCGGTCGATGGATACGTCCACGAGGTGTTCCGCTCGATTCAGGGGGAAGGCCCGTACGTCGGCGTGCTCCAGGCGTTCGTGCGGTTCTCGGGGTGCTCGACGCGGTGCCGCTACTGCGATTCGGATGACGCGCGTCTGCGGGTCGCCGAGTGCGCCGTGAGCGGCGTCGAAGGAACGGAGCGCCTCCCGAATCCGGTTCGGATCGAGGATCTCTTTTCCGTCGTTCGCGCGCTCTCGGATGCGCCGGGATTTCACTCGATGAGCGTCACCGGCGGCGAGCCGCTCGAACAGCCGGAGTTTCTGGCCGGGCTCTTGAAACGCTGCCGCCGGGACGGGATCCCGGTGTACCTCGAAACGAACGGGCTGCATGAAGAGGCGGCGCGCGGCGTCGCCGAACTCGTCGACTACGTGTCCCTCGACCTCAAGCTTCCCTCGTTGTGTCCCGACGCCTCGCTCGAAATCTACCGGCGCGTGCTTCCCCTGTTCGAGGGAACGCTTTTGTTCTGCAAGGCCGTCGTCGCGGAAGGCTTCTCGATGGATGAGCTCGTCGAGGCGGCGAGAATCGTCGGGGAGTACGACCGGGGAACGACCTTCGTCATCCAGCCGGCGACCCCGGTGCCGGGATGCGGCGCCGTCGCCGCGGGAGATCTCCTCGCGTGCCACGCGAAGGTTTCGGCGCATCTCGATGATGTACGGGTGATTCCCCAGTGCCATCGTCTTCTGGGGATGGCGTAGAAATAAAAAAATGCTGCGAGATAGTACGATGCAGGGTCGGGTTCGTGAAGGCGGCGACCACCTCGCAGCGATTGGGAAATAGAGCAAGGGCCATACCAAAATTTTCCGTCCGGAAGCCGCGTTCCGGCGCAATCGGGTGGGAAGCATCGCGTTGCGCGGCGGGAGCCTTTTCGATCCTGTTGACGGTCGCTTCCGGTTATTTCCCATGCTTACCGCCGCGAATGACCGAACTGTCAAGACGTTGTGCGCTTTTGCATGAACGCGCGCGCGTTTGCGCGACGGCGGCGTCTCGATGCGGAGCGATCCGGTCCCCGGAACGCATGGAAAATTGTCTTGACAACATGTAACTCCAGCATTAAAAGCAATATATACATGCATACAGCGATTCCGGCCGGGAGGGGACTCACAACCCTGGTATTATTCAAGGAGGACGTTCGATGACGAAAGCCGAAATTGTGGAGAACATCTCCAGCAGAACAGGGTTGACGAAGAAAGAAGTGGCGGAAGCGGTCGATAATTTCCTCAATTGCATCGCAAAGGGTCTCGCCGAAGGGAAGCATTACGAGATCCGCGGCTTCGGAACGTTCAAGGTGAAGGCGCGCAAATCCCGGATGGCCCGGAATCCGAGGACCGGCGAGGCCGTTCCCGTTCCGGACCGCAAGGTTCCCGTGTTCAAGGTGTCGCGGGAGCTGAAGGAGCTCGTGGCTCAGTCCTGACGTTCGGCACACAATCTTCCTTTATTTCTCGATGCGCCGGGTTCCACGCGGTACTGGACGCGCGGGGGGCTTCACGCGCGGTGTTCATGGAGGTTCGACGCGCCATGGCGGAGAGCATCATCGATCTGAGAAGCGACACGGTCACGAGGCCTTCCCCCGGGATGCGCGAGGCGATCGCGAACGCGGAGGTGGGGGACGACGTTTTCGGCGACGACCCGACGGTGAAACGTCTCGAGGACCGGATGGCGGCTCTCCTCGGCAAGGAGGCCGCCGTCTACGTGCCGAGCGGCTCCATGTCGAATACTCTTGCGCTCCTCTCGCAGACGAATCCCGGCGACGAAGTGATTCTCGACAGAAGATGTCACATATTCAATTACGAGGTCGGCGCCGCGTCCGTTCTCGGCGGGCTCCAGCTCTTCCCGATGGACGGGCCCGCGGGGCTTCTCCCGCTGGAAGCCCTTCCCGCGGCGGTGCGCCCGGCGAACATCCATCATCCCCGCACCTCGCTCATTTCGATAGAGAACACCCATAACCGCGCGGGAGGAAGGGTGTATCCGTATGACCAGATAGAGGCGGTGTCCCGGTTTGCCCGCGAGAGGGGCCTGCGCTTCCATATGGACGGCGCC
>JBFYZM010000205.1:0-4947 GCA_041309505.1 Candidatus Krumholzibacteriota bacterium | reverse complement strand
GATGAAATTGCGAAAGTAATCGCGCGCGCCCTCGCGAATCCCGAGGCGGGCTACGGACTCATGGACATCGCGATTTCGGAAGAGGACATCCGTTACCTCGCCTATCTCTCGTTCGGCGACGCGCGCATGGCGCTCAACGCGCTCGAGATGGCGGTGCAATCGGTGGGGGGAAAAGAGCCCGGGATCGCCCTCACCCGGGAGCTTGTCGAGGAAGCGGCTCAGAAGAGGGCCATTCTCTACGACAAGAAGGGAGAGGAGCATTTCAATATCATCTCCGCGCTGCACAAGAGCCTGCGGGGAGGGGACCCCGACGCTTCGCTCTACTGGCTCGCCCGCATGCTCGAAGCGGGAGAGGATCCGCTTTACGTGGCGCGCCGCCTCGTCCGGTTCGCGTCGGAGGACATCGGGAACGCCGATCCTCAGGCTCTGACCTCGGCCCTGAACGGCATGCAGGCGGTGCATTTCATCGGAATGCCCGAGGGGAAGCTCGCCCTCGCGCAGGTGGTCGCCTATCTCGCGCTCGCGCCGAAGAGCAACTCCCTCTATGCCGCATATGAGGAGGCTGCGCGGGACGTCAGGGAGCGCGGGCCGCTCCCCGTGCCGTTCTGGATCCGGAATCCGGTGACGGGGCTCATGAAGGATATCGGCTACGGCAAGGATTACCGATATCCGCACGAAGATCGCGACGCCGTCGTCGATCAGGAGTATTTTCCCGAGGAGCTCGCCGGCCGCCGCTATTACCGTCCCGTCGAGCGCGGCTTCGAACGCGAGATGATCAAGCGCATCGAATACTGGCGCGGGCTCCGCGAGAGGAAAAGAGGGAAGAATGAGGCCTAAAGAGAAATAGAAGGGCACAAATAGGAACTGCGAAGTCGAGTTTCGCCGGCTCTTTCATGCGTCTCTATCAGCCTGAAATTAATGATCTTAGCCCCATTGACAAAACCCTTCGATACTGTCATAATTAGTGCGGAGTAAAGAATTTTAACGAGGCCTTTTGCCGCGCGGAGCGGAGGTCGTCGGAGGATTATAATTATGAGGAAAGCCTTGCTGGCTTCGGTTGCTGTTCTTGTATTCGTCGTCGGCGCGAGCGGCGCGCTTCGGGCGCAGTGCTACGGCTCTCTCGCGCTGTCGTCGAGTTTCGCCGAGTTCGACTATCTCGTGAGGCTCGCCGTCCATTTCGGCGACGCCGCTTCGATCCCCACGGACATCGTTTGCAGCAGGAGCGTGCTTCCGGGCGAGCTCGTGATCGACGTTCCCCTGTGGGCGTACAATCTCCACGAGGGCGCGGGCTACCTCGAGTTCTCGGTCGTCTCGAACGAGAGCATCGCGGTGTTCGTTCCGGACAACTGCTGGAGCGTCGTGGGAAGCCGCCAGTGCAGAAACGGGACCGAATATCGCCTCGATCTCGCACTGCAGGCGTGCGAAAGCTCATGCGGTCCGGTGCGCATCGGCTATGCGCAGGTCGTTCGTATCGGGGGGAGCGATCCCGTCTGGATCGATCTGAGACCGAACAGCCAGACGGGCAAGATGATCGCGATCGACGGCTGCGGGAAATCGCACAACGCATTTTCTCCGCAGCATGGCGGATTCATCGGGCAGAATTACCTCTACGCGTGTCAGGAGCCGATCTGCGAGGAGCCCAATACGAGCGTGACCGATCTCGTCGCCATGCAGGGGCAGGGATGCTCGGTGAAGATCACGTGGGTCGCGGGAAGCGGCAACCGGACGATGATCCGCTACCGGACCGATCGCTATCCGACGGGCACCGAGGACGGACTTCTCGCCGTCGAGGCGCCGAGCTCTCCCGGCGAGAGCCGGTACTACTTCCATACCGGCATTTCGAACGCCGCGACGCTCTTCTACAAGGCGTTTTCCCTGACGCGCGACGCCGGCGGCTTCATCACGAGGAGCTCGTTCGTCGAATGCGCTGCGGTCGATACCGTGCAGGTGAAGTGCGAGATCGGAGTGGAAACGACGAGCTGGGGCGCGATCAAGAGCCTCTACAGATAGACGCCCGTCGCATATCTTCAGGAAGCCGAATCCTTCAACAGGTCGCGCAGTTCGGCGAGGCTCGAAAGCTTGAGGTCCGCTCCGCCGAGTCCAAGATCCTTCGTGATTTCCGTCTCGATGAGGATCACGCTCATTCCCGCCTCCTTCGCGCTCCTCACGCCCTTTTCCGCGTCTTCGATCGCGAGGCATCGATCGGGGGGAATCCCGAGCTTCCCGGCCGCGACGAGGTACGTGTCGGGATGGGGCTTCGTTTTCTTGACGTTGTCCTTGCCGACGACGACGCGGAAGCGGTTCTCGAGACCGTTCGCGCGGAGGATCGCCATGATGTCGCGCTCGTATGAGCCCGAGGCGATGGCGAGAACGAGCCCCGACTTTTCGAGGGCTTCGATGATCGCGCTCGCTTCGGCGAACGGCTTGATCGCGCCCGAGCGGCAGAACTCGGAGTAGATGGGATCCTTCGCGGCGCGCATCGCGGCGGGATCCAACCCCAGGTTATAGCGCCGGATCTCGCTCTCGGCTCCGCCGCCGCGCGAGGTCCATTCGAGCCAGTACTCCGCGCGGTCGAGCCTGTGTCCTTCCTCCGCGAAGACGCGGGAATACGCCTCGAAATGGTACGGTTCCGAATCGACGATGACGTTGTCGAAATCGAAGATGACGGCCGTGCTCGACGCGAGAAGGCGCTTGAGATCGTCGCGCGCGCTCATCGCGTATCACCGGGCCTCGCGACGCTCCATGCGCCGCCGAGAACGTCGACGCCGAGCCGAACGGGCGTGAGGAAGCGGATGAACCGGTACATGAGGTAACACTCGAGGGCGAACGGGGGAAACCCGAGGTAGCCGAAAACGGGCATCTCGAAGAGCTTCACGCCGGGAAGATAGGGCACGTGATAGTTCCATTTCGTGAGCGCCCAGAAATTCCACGATTCCCAGAGAATCCCGCAGACGGCGCCGGAAACGAGAAGCGACACGAAGAGGCCGTAATCCCCCGCCCGGAACTTCGAGCCGAACGATCCTATCCCGAGCCGGTCGTTCATTCCCTCGAACCAGAGAAGAACGCTGATCCAGGGAAGAGGGCACAGCCAGGGGGAGGGGTAGACGAGGACGACGACGAAGAGGAAGAAGCCCGCGAAGAAAAACGCCGTCTCGGTCCCGCGGCCGAGGATGAACGGCCGGCGATTGCGCAGGCGTTCTCCGAAGAGCGAATCGACGAGCTCGGCGGTGATAAGTATCGCGGGCGTGATCGTCGCGTACGACCACGCGTAGCCGAGCCAGCGCGCGGCGGTTCCTTCGGGAAGATTGACGTACGACCAGTTCTTCAGGAGGAGATTGATTCCCTCGAACACGTACCAGGCGACAATCGAGATCGGGACGACCAGGAGGAATTCCACGCGCCGCGTCGTGAGAGGGGAGCTTCCCTTTCGCGCGGCGACGAGGGCGTCGATCAGGATGATGTAACCGGTCCAGACAAGCGGCGTGAAATAGGTCCTGACCCACGCGTTGCCGGCGATGAGAAACATTTCAGAGGCGAGAATGATCCCTATTCCGAGGATCGCATGAGGCCGCAGGCGCTTCGTTTTACCTTCAGACATATGCGCCGTCCGGATTCCGTTTCGTGATCCGCCGCCGGAATGCTCGATTTCGATTGACGCTCCGCTCGCGGGTCGCTACCCTTCTTCAGGCAATTTATCATCGATCATCGGACAAGACAAGGGCTCCTTTGCTTCGGGAATGAAAGATACGTCGATGAAATACGTTTTCGGCGCCGAGAGCGATCGCGGTTCGATCCGTGAACGCAACGAGGATTATTACGGCATCTACGTGCCCGAATCGGACGATCTCGTCGAGAGTCTCGGCGTGCTCGCGATCGTTTCCGACGGCATGGGAGGGCATCTGTCCGGAGCGGATGCAAGCAAGAAATCGGTCGAGGTGATGGGGCGCGTTTATTACGACGGAACGGGAGCCGCGGTGGCCGAGCGGGGACATGGCGAAGAGCTGCATGAGCCGCGAAACTCGCTTTCGGCCCCGGCGGTGAACCGTCTGCGTTGGGCGTTTCTCGAGGCGAACCGCGAGGTTTTCGAGATCGTCGGCGAGGGGCGCAACCACACGGCCGGCACGACATGCACCGCGCTCGTGATGCTGCCCGATACGATTCATGTCGCGCATGCGGGGGATTCGCGCGCGTACCTTCTGAGCAAGGGCGTTTTCAGACAGCTCACCGACGATCACAGCGTCGTCGGGGAGATGGTTCGCAAGGGAACGCTGAGCAAGGAAGAGGCCGTGCGGCATCCGCACCGAAACGTCATAACGAAGGCCGTGGGCCTTCGCGCGAACCTCGACGTCGACATCATGGAATCGGTTCCGGTGGAGCCGGGAGATCGCATGCTCCTGTGCTCCGACGGTCTCTATTCGATGCTCGGCGATGACGAGATCGCGGAGATAGTCGCGAGCGGCGCGGTCGACAAGGTCTGCAAGAGGCTCGTCAAGCGCGCGAAAGAAGAAGGCGGGAGCGACAACGTCACCGTCGTCGTCGCGGAGAAGATCTCATAGCGGCGCGGAGTCCCGCTTCGCAGTCCGCGCGGGTCCTGTCGCCCATTGCACCCCGCACGTGCTCGCTCGCAAAGCTCGCTGCGCTGCGTGCGGGGGCCCCATGGGCGCCACCCGCGGGAAATCACATGGCAAGATGCTAGCGCTTTAAGTATTGCCAGGCCGCCGGCCGAGTTGATTGCGATCGCAGGAATGGATTTCAAGAAGTCCCTCATTTTGTCCCCGAGTTCTATATCATAACGCAGGGCAATTCGTATTTTCCTCGGTCGCTCCTCATTCATTGGATTCTGAGAACCAGGAAGACTCAATCGACCGATGGGCGGTCTTGACAGCACCTCTCATCTTATGTACAAGTGCGATCATGAATCCTTTGCGGCGATTATGGGGGGGGTAG
>JBFYZM010000204.1:0-3673 GCA_041309505.1 Candidatus Krumholzibacteriota bacterium | reverse complement strand
GCGCGAACGCGAGCGCATGGTCAAAGACCAGATCGAGCGCCGGGGCGTGCGCGACAAGCGAGTGCTCGCTGCGATGCGCGCCGTTCCCCGCGAGTTTTTCGTCGATAGAGAGGATCGCGAGTACGCCTTCCACGACGGACCGCTCTCCATCGGGAACGGTCAGACGATCTCGCAGCCGTACATCGTAGCCTACATGACGGAGATGCTCGCGATCCGAAGCGCTGACCGCGTGCTCGAGATCGGAACGGGCTCGGGCTATCAGACCGCCGTTCTCGCCGAGCTCGCCGCCGAGGTCTATACGATCGAGATAGTCGAGGAGCTCTCATTCAGGGCGCAGAGGATTCTCCGCGAGATTGGATATTCGAACATTCATTTCCGCGCGGGGGACGGCTCGCTCGGATGGCCCGAGGCGGCGCCATTCGACACGATCATGGTGACGGCCGCACCTGATCGGACGCCCGAGCGGCTCGTCGAGCAGCTCGTCGAAGGCGGGCGCATGATCGTCCCGGTCGGAAGAGTCGAGCAGTACCTCGAGCTCATCACGCGCCGCGGAGCCGCAATCGAGCGCCGCGATCTCATCGGCGTCCGGTTCGTTCCGATGACGGGAGAAATAAGGAAAGGCGAAGCATGATAGGCTTTCTCCGGCATGAGCTCTTCATAAGGCATCTCGCCGGGTACAACCACGTCGAAAGCCCCGCGCGCGTCGAGGCGATACTCGAGCGAATCGAGAAGAGCCCCGTCGCGTCGTCGCTCTCGTTCATCGAGGCGGAGCCCGCGAAGATCGAATGGCTCGAGCGCGTGCACGATCCCGGCTACGTGAGGCAGATCCTTTCGCTCGAGATCGACGAGCCGGTCGTGCTCGACTGGGGAGACACGGTGGCTACCAAGGTGACCCCAGCGGCCGCGCTCCACGCGGCGGGGGCGGGCGTGCAGGCCGCGCGGCTCGTTCTCGAAGACGCGATTTCGTCGGCGTTCTGCTGCGTGAGGCCGCCCGGCCATCACGCCGAGCGGAGCCGCGCGATGGGCTTTTGCATTTTCAACAATATCGCCGTGGCGGCCGCGCACCTCATCGAAGGTGAGGGCCTCGAGCGCGTCGCGATCGTCGATTGGGACATCCATCATGGGAACGGCACCGAGGGCATGTTCATCGACGACGACCGCGTGCTCTACATCAGCCTCCATCAGTATCCGCACTACCCGGGCACGGGAAGCGCCGAGACCATCGGCACCGGGAAGGGGCAGGGCTACACGATCAATCTTCCAATGCCGTCGGGCGCCGGCGACCGCGAGTATCTCGCCGCGTTCCGCAATCGCATCATCCCCGCGCTCGACGAGTTCAAGCCGGAGTTCATTCTCATCTCGGCCGGCTTCGACGCGCACGCGGATGATCCGCTTTCGGGCATGCTCCTCACGACCTCGGCGTTCAGGACGATGACGGAGCTCCTCAAGGCGAGCGCCGAGAAGCACTGCAAGGGGAGAATCGTATCGATGCTCGAAGGCGGCTACGATCTCAATGCGCTCGCCGAGTCGGTCGAGGCGCATCTTGCGGCCTTGGCGAAACAATCTCGCTAAATGCTCAGGAACAATTGGTTCTTCTGCTCGCGGCTCTCGTTGATCGCGGTCACATAGATGGCGGGGCGGTCGACGACGGGGCATTTCGTTTCGCAGATTCCGCAGCCGATGCAGAGATCGGGATTCACGACGGGCTTCTTGAGAATGATGACCCTGCCGGTCTCGTCGAGGGTCGCTTCCTCGGTGAAGGTGATCGCCTTCTCCGGCGTGGGGCAGTGCTCCTCGCATACGATGCACTGGCGTTTAAACGCGTAGGGGAGGCAGCGGTTCTTGTCGACGAAGGCGAGCCCGATGTGGATCTTCTGCTTCTCCTCGACGGTCACGGGGCGGATGGCGCCCGTTGGGCAGACCTGCGAGCAGAGGTTGCAGTTGTACTCGCAGTAGCCGAGCCGCGGGACGAGGATCGGGGTCCAGAGCCCCTCGAGCCCCGCCTCGGCGAACGTCGGATGGAGACCGTTCGTGAGGCACACCTTCATGCATTCGCCGCACTTCACGCAGCGGCGGACGAACTCCTGCTCGGGTAAGGCGCCGGGAGGCCGGATAAGCGACGGATCGGTGCGCTTGCGCTGAACTCCGGTCGCTATCGCCGGAACGACGAGGAGCGCGCCGAGGCCGCTCGCGAGGAGCCACCGGCGCTCGAGGTCGACGTTGCCGTCGCCGGTGCGCCGCGCCGTGGCCGAGATCGAGATCGCGCTCGCCGGGCAGACCTCGCGGCAGTTGTAGCAGACGAGGCACTCCCTGCTCGCCCATTTACCCGGCGGGAACGGCGTCGCATCTCCCTGGCACGCGGCGATGCACTTGCGGCACGAGATGCATTTGTCCTTGTCGTTATGAACGCGCGCTCCGACCTGCTTCCAGCCGATGAGGCCGAGGAGCGCGCCGAGCGGGCACAGGTAGCGGCACCAGAACCGCGGCGCGAGGAAATTGAGCCCGAGAATGATCGTGAAGATGAGCCCGATGAAAAGCGACTGCCTGAATATCGGCTGATTGAACGAGAGAACGGTTCCCGTCATTTTCGTGTAGAGCGCGTCGCTCGCTGAGCTCAGGAGAGGAATGTGCGCCGCCACTCCCGCCTCGAGAACCGAGCGCACGATCTTGTTGATCGCGGGATTGTATCCGATCGCGAGCGAGCGGATCGTGAGCGAGATCGGATCGAGGAATCCCGCGGCGTTCCATCCGAAGATCGCCGCGACGAGAACGAACACCAGCACGTAGTATTTCACCGGGCGCCACCGCGGAAATCTTCCTTCCGAGCGCCCCGGCGTGAGCCCTCGCATGCGCAGGCCGCCGATCGCCGTGTTGATCGCCCCGAGCGGGCAGACCCAGCCGCAGAAGAATCGCCCGAGCACGAACGTGAGCGCGACCGTGATGAGGGAGAGGAGGAACACCGTGCGGACCGCGTGCGAGGCGAGCACCGAGCTCAAAGCGACGAGCGGATCGAAATCGAGGAAGAGCCGCACGGGCAGTCCGAGCTCGTTTCGCCCCTTGTACTCCGTCTGGATGAACAGATAGACGAAGAAGAGAAAGAAGACGATCTGCGACACGCGCCGAAGGTTCTTCATTATTCCCTATCCGAGGTTGACCTCGATGAATCCCGTGCTCCGGAAATCCTGTATCCCGAGACCGCGCTTCTCGGCGAGCCCGATCGCGCGGGAATCCTCGGCCTTCTTCCCGAAGAGCGTCATCCCGTACGCCTCGAGGCGCACCGGATCGGCGCTCGCGGCGACCGTGTCGAGCTTCTCGACGTCCTTCGTGCTCCCGCCCTGGGGACCGTTCGCCTTGAGGATCCGCACCGCGTCGAGCACGTTGAGCTGCGGCTTGAAGAACGCCTGGAGATCGACGATGCTCTCGGGAAGCCGCTGGTGCATGAGGTTTCGAGCGCCTCCGGTGACTCCCATGAGATTCTTCATCATGAGCGTCACGCCGCCGAGGCCGTGGTGCTTCGCGATGGGCACGTTGATGATCTTGTCCGCGTCGAGCGCGCCGCGGAACAGGAGCCAATCCTTGAGAACCTCGCCGCCCATGCTCGTTTTTACGTAATGGCGATCTTCGATGAAGACGACCTCGGCGCCGGCCTTCTTCGCCGCGTCTTCGATGCCGC
>JBFYZM010000203.1:0-4616 GCA_041309505.1 Candidatus Krumholzibacteriota bacterium | reverse complement strand
GGGCGGCGCCGCCGCCGCGCGGAAAGGAGAGAACGATGGTGCGTGAAAAAGCGGGGCATCTGACCGGTGCCGGCACAAGCTTCGCGATCGTTATCGGGCGCTTCAACGAGCTCGTGAGCGGACATCTCCTCTCGGGTGCCGTTGACTGTCTCGTGCGCCACGACGTCGCGGAGAAGGATATCCACGTGTACTGGGTTCCCGGCTCGTTCGAGATCCCTCAGGTCGCGAAGAAGGTCGTCGGCACGAACGTCGACGCCGTGATATGTCTCGGAGCGCTCATCCGCGGAGAGACGGCGCATTTCGATATCCTCGCGAACCAGGTCGTCCGCGACGTGTCGAACGTCGCGCTCGAGGCGGGGAAGCCGGTCACCTTCGGCGTCATCGCCGCCGATACGCAGGAGCAGGCGCTCGAGCGCGCGGGGAGCAAGGCGGGGAACAAAGGCTGGCAGGCGGCTCTCTCGGCGCTCGAGATGGCGAACCTCTGGAAGGAAATGAAGAAATAGAAAGACGGTGATCGCATGAGCCGCAGGCGGAAGGCCCGGGAAATCGCGCTCCAGACGCTCTATGCCCAGGAGGTGTCCGGAACGGAATGGAAAACGGCGTTCGACGACAACATCGAGAGGCGGAAACCTTCGCCCGAAGTCGTCGAATACGCCGAGCGGCTCGTGACGAACGTCATGGAAGAAAGGTCGAACCTCGATTCCCTGATCAGGGACCGGCTCGAGAACTGGGCGCTCGAGCGCGTTTCGGTCGTCGACCGGACGATCCTGCGCATCGCGCTTTCGGAGCTCCTTCACTGCCCCGAGGTTCCGGCGAACGTCATCATGAACGAGGCGATCGAGATCGCCCAGAAGTTCAGCTCGGCGGACGCGGGGAGGTTCGTGAACGGCGTGCTCGACCGGCTCGCGCGGGAGGTCCGGAAGAGTTGAAGGTATTCGTCTGCTCCGATGCGCACGGCAACATGCGGGGCCTGCAGGCCGTGCTCGGCGTCTATCGCGAAGAGGGCGCCCGGGAGTTTCTCTTCCTCGGCGATTGCGTGGGCTACGGGGCGCATCCCGACGGCTGCATCGATATGCTGTGCAATCTGCCCCGCGCGCGCCTCATCCTCGGGAACCACGACGCGGCGCTCCTCGACCGGCATGAGCGCGGCGAAATGAACGCGTTCGCCGCCGAGGCGATCGGCTGGTCCGAGCGAACGATCGAACGGCGCTCGCTCGACGCGATGCGGCGGAGATTCACGATGATGCACGAGGGAAAGCGGTACTGCGCCGTTCATTCGTCCCCCGCGCGCCCCGAGGAGTGGCCCTATATCTTCCGCGAAACGGACGCCGACGCGGCGTTCCGCGCGCGCGATTTCGAGCTCTGTTTCGTCGGGCACACGCATATCCCCGCGCTCTATTCGTTCGACGGAGGGGAGCGCGCGATCGTCGAGGGGACGCCGATCTCCCTCGATCCGGGCGGCCGGTACATCGTCAACCCGGGGAGCGTCGGCCAGCCCCGCGACGGGGATCCGCGGGCCGCGTGCTGCGTATTCGACGCAGAGGGGGGAACTATCACCTTTTACCGGTGTGCATATGACGTAGCCGCGCAAGCGCAGGATATTTTCGACGCCGGTCTTCCGCGTTTTCTCGGCGAAAGGCTGCTGAGCGGTACCTGAGAAAAGGAGCGAGGGCCATCAAACCGAAATCGGAAAGAAAGCACTGGGACCGTTTCTGGGAGCGCGCGCCCGACGTCGACGACGTCTACTCCAACGAGGGAAGGGTCGCGGAGCGCATCGCGCGCGCCGTTCCCGTCGAGGGCGCCCGCGTGCTCGAGGTCGGCGCCGGCTCCGGACGCGACGGTCTCGCGCTCGCCGGGCGCGGAGCCCGGGTCGTCGCGCTCGATTACAGTCTCCCGAGCCTGCGGCTCATCAAGACGCAGGCGCCCGGGAGCGGATCGCTCTCCGTGTGCTGCGGGGACGCCTTTGCGCTTCCCTTCGCCGACGGCACCTTCGACGTCGTCTTTCACCAGGGGCTCCTCGAGCATTTCCGGAATCCCGACGATCTCATCGCCGAGAACGCGCGGGTGCTGAAGCCCGGGGGATGCCTGCTCGTCGACGTGCCGCAGCGATGGCACTACTACACCGCGATCAAGCACGTGCTCATCGCGCTCCGGCTCTGGTTCGCCGGATGGGAGCGGGAGTATTCGGTCGGCGAGCTCGAGGGAATGCTCCGGCGGCATTCGTTTTCGATTGTCTCGAGCTACGGCGAATGGTTTAATCCGCCGATATGGTATCGGATGTTGAGGCGGGGGCTCGTCCGGCTCGGCGTCACGCTCCCGATGTATCCGCGCTTCTTCGCCGTTCTCGATCGGGCGTTTGGAGGCGCGCGCGAGGCGTTCCTGAAAAGACGCTTCGCGCTCTACACGACGGTCGTCGTCGGCACGATCGCGCGGAAGGAATGACGCGGGAAGCCGGATCCGGCTCTGCCCGCAGGGAATACACGATGCGGATTCTCGCCGTAAACTGGCGCGATATCAGGAATCCCGAAGCGGGCGGGGCGGAGGTGCATCTCCACGAGATCCTCTCGCGCCTTTCGCGCGGGGGGCACGGCGTCACGCTCATCGCGGCCGGGTGGCCCAGCTGCGCGCGGGAGGAGACGATCGACGGCATTCGCGTGCTGCGGCGGGGGCACTGGTATGACGCCAACTTCGTTCTTCCGCTCTTCGCGAGCCGCCATCTCAGGCATCAGACGTACGACGTCGTGCTCGAGGACATCAACAAGCTCCCGTTCTTCATGCCGCTCGTGACGGCCATTCCGGTCGTTCCCGTGATTCCGCACCTCTTCGGCACGACCGTATTCCGCGAAGCGAACGCTCTCATCGCCGCGTACGTCGTATGCATGGAGAGGCTCATCCCCCTCGTGTACCGGAAGTGCCGCTTCATGGTGATCAGCCCGAGCACGAAGGAGGACCTCGTTGCGCGCGGGATCGACGCGGAACGGATCGACGTCGTCCTCTGCGGGCTCGACCACGACCGCTATCGCGACCTCGCGCTCGAGCGCTTCGCCGAGCCGACGATCGTGCACCTCGGGCGCCTGCGCAAATACAAGAGCGTCGAGGTCGTTCTCCGGGCGATGCTGCGGGTGCGCGAGCGGCTCCCCGCGGCGAAGCTCGTGATCATCGGCGACGGACCGCACCGGTCGGCGCTCGAACGGGAAGCGGCGCGCCTCGGGCTCGGGGAATCGGTTCGCTTCGCCGGCTTCATGAGCGGCGACGCTCTCGTGGAGTATCTGAACCGCTCGCATCTGCTCGTCAATCCGAGCCCCAAGGAAGGGTGGGGGCTCACCGTCGTCGAGGCGAACGCGTGCGGGCTGCCCGTCGTCGCGAGCGACCGGCCCGGCCTCAGGGATTCGGTCCGCGACGGGGTGACCGGTTTTCTCGTTCCCTACGGAGACGACGGCGCGTTCGCGTCGAAATCCCTCATGATCCTCGGCGATCGGGAGCTGTGGCATCGCCTGAGCGCGGGCGCTCTCGAACGGGTCAAGGAGCTGACGTGGGAGCGCTGCGCACGCGAAACGCTCGCGCTGCTCGAACGAATCGCGGGCCGGTAAAGAAAGGGCGATCCGGTGAGCGGGAAAAGGATACTCGTACAGCTCGCCAAGCTGGCGGTCAGCGCGGGGCTCATCGCGTTCCTGTTCCACAAGCTTTCCCCCGAGAACCTGCTCGCCGATCTCTCCCGCGTGAGCCCGTGGCAGCTCGTCATCGCGGTCGTCGTATTTTTCGTGAGCGTCGGCATGGGGGCGTATCAATGGCATCTCCTCCTCAAGGCCGGCGGCATCGCGCTTCCCTTCGCGAAGACGTTCAAGGTCTATTTCGTGGGCATGTTCTTCAACAATTTCCTGCCCGCGGGAATCGGCGGGGACGTGATGAAGATCTACGACGTGACCCGCGTGGGCAACGATCCGCACCAGGTCTTCGCCGTCACGATGCTCGATCGCGTCATCGGGATCGCGGGGCTCTGCGTCCTGGCGCTCGCCGCCTCGTTCGTTCTTCTCGCGGGGGACGGGCTCCCGAATCTGTATCTCTATATCGTCATATTCGCCGGATGCGTCGCGCCGGTGCTCGCGCTCGTCATGAACAGGCGCCTCTCGCGCGGCGTGAGACATCTCTTCGGGAAGATAACGTTCTGGGGGCTCGGGGGACGCTTCGACGCGATTTTCCGCCACCTCGGGGAGTACCGGCGCCTTCGCATGCTGCTCGTCCGGCTCACCGTTCTCGCCATGGCCGTGCAGTTTCTTCGCGTCGTGACGCACGTTCTCGTCGCCCAGTCGCTCGGGATCGCCGTGACGAACCTGCATTTTATCCAGTTCTTCGTATTCGTCCCGCTCCTCGGTCTCATCATGATACTGCCCCTATCGATCAACTGACTCGGCGTGGGGGAGGGCGCGGGGATACTCCTTTTCACGCAAATAGGCTTCTCGAAGGAGCAGGCGCTCCTCATGGATTTTATTACCTCTGCGATCATGGTTATGGTAAGCTTGCTGGGAGGTTTCTTCTTCGTGCAGCGGAGCTTCGAACGCAAGAGCGGAATCGAACCACAAGAGGTACACACCGATGTCTGACACGACTCTCAACCG
>JBFYZM010000202.1:0-12676 GCA_041309505.1 Candidatus Krumholzibacteriota bacterium | reverse complement strand
TCGGCGAGGAGGGTAATGTCGTGCACGTTCACGAGATTGCCGAACATGGTCGTTCCATTCTAGCACCCCAAGCGCCGCGCCGGGCAGCGAAAAGGGACGCCGGACGACTCGCCGCCACGAGGACATTGACACGAATCCGGAAATCCTCTATGCTTCGTACTATGTTTGCGCGCCTCAGAGAATGGATCTTGCTAACCCGTTATAAGAGAAACGGATTACAGGTGGCAGATGACTGCAGATTCTCCGGCATTCCCGATTTTGGCTCCGAGCCGTATTTAATAAGCATAGGGAAGCATGTGGCTATCGGTTCGGGCGTTACGTTCCTTACTCACGATGGCGGTACTTTTGCATTCCGGCATATGCCCCAATATAAGGGCGTCATACGCTACGGTCGTATTACCGTGTTCGATAGTTGCATGATCGGTATGGGGGCAATCATTTTGCCGGGCGTCTCGATAGGACCGAATTCCGTCATAGGGGCTCATTCGGTCGTGACCAAGGATGTTCCTGCAAATACCGTGGCCGCCGGCGTTCCCGCAAGACCGATAATGAGCACGGAGGAGTATGCCGAGAAATGTCTTAGAGAAACACCGGAGTATGATGAAGTAGCATATAGGAAGGATAAGCGGACGGAATTACTCAGAATATTTCCGCGGCCATGGTAGACGCCGCGCGCGATCGGCGAAAATCCGTCGTCCGCTTCGGGAAGAAACCCGAACACCCCTCACACGCCATGAAGATTCTCATCGTCTCGGATAATATCCCGCCTATCGCCGGAGGCGCGGAAAACGTAGCGTGGAATCTGGCAAAAACGCTCTCCGAGAGGCATGAGGTCGGCGTTCTTCATATCGAGGACGGCAAAGAAAGAACCGACATCGTGGGAAAGATCACGCTCCTGAGCCTTCCCCGGGTAAAACATGCGCTCAGAGCCTACGGCATCTTTCGAAAAGGCTCTGTTCTGGAACGGGTCAGGCAGTTCGCTCCGGACATCATTCAATACCATATGCCGTCGTTCCTGTCCCTTGCATTGGAAAAAGAGAAGATTCCAAAGGTCCTTACCATCCACCAGAGCAAAGACGCCGAATACAAAACGTCATTGAAGGAACGTCATCTGAACATCTATATACGGCGGAGAATGGAAAAGAACGTGAATGCGGTTATCGTGACCGCCCGATGGGCTCATGCGTACTTTGCGGAGCGGGACGGCATCACGCCGCTTCAGATCATCCCGAACGGCGTGTACTGCGACACGTTCAAGCTGCTCGCGCCCCCCTCCGCGTGCGATCGCAACGTGCTGTACGTGGGCAGGCTCGAAATCAAGAAAGGCGTCAGGGAGATTCTGGCTGCCGCCGGCGAAATGCAGGATATTAATTTCATATTTCCCAGCTCGGGAAGCTTGAGCGGTGAAATCAAAGGAAAGAACATAAAGAATATCGGATTCATAAAGGACGCGAAGGAACTCTGCAGCCTCTATAACACCGCGCGTGTTTGCCTTTTCCCGTCATATGGCGAGAACTTCCCCATTGTGGGATTGGAGGCGTTGGCCTGTGGGCGGCCGGTCCTCTGCACAAGGCGGGGATTCGACGAGTACGTCGAGAACGGCAAAACCGGAATTTTCCTGGAATCTCCGGCGAAGAACGAGATTGTTAAAAAGCTTCGTGGCGTCATTGATAATGCGGACGAATTGGACAGAATGAGCCGGGCATGCAGGGAAAGAGCGTTGGAGTTCGATTGGAAGGTAATCGCGGCGAAATATGAAAAGCTCTACGAGACGCTGCTCGCCGGAACGAGCAATTAGGGGGAAGGTCGGCAGGTGAAACTCTTCGTGCTCGGATCCACCGGATTCATCGGCCAACGATTCGTTCGGAAGTACTCCGGCGCCTACGAGATCGTCACCGAGCTGGACGGCAGCGACCGGACGTTCGTGGACCTGACGAGCTACGGCACGACGTTCGAGTTCCTCGACGCGCACAGGCCTCCCGCCATACTGAATCTCGCCGGAAAATCGTACCATACGGCCGGAAACGACGCCGAAATCTACGAGAGCAACGTCCTCGTCGAGCTCAATCTGCACGAGGCGCTCGACCGTTTGAAACTGGATTAAAAAATCGTCATGGCGAGCTCGAGCGCCGTCTACCGGAGCTCGACCGATCCCGTCGACGAGGGGGCCCCGTGCCTGCCGGCGAACACGTACGCGAAGGCGAAATACGTTCAGGAGCGGGTCGGTCTCAGCTACCATCCCCGGCAGCGCGTCGCGATCGCGCGATTGTTCAACGTGATCGGCCCTCGTCAGAGCAAGGAGTTCTTCATCCCCGCGATTATCGAGAGGCTCATGAAATTCAGGAGCGGGGAAACCAAAGAGGTGAGGCTGAAGACGCTCAACGCGGCGCGGGATTTCATATTCGTCGACGACGTCTGTGGCGCGCTCCGCGCGCTCGTCGACCGGGGAGCGAGCGGCGAGATTTATAACGTATGCTCCGGCCGGGGGGTCTCCATCCCCGAGGTGATCGACGCGTTGAAGGATATTCTCGGCATGCCGGACGTCCCGCTCGTCGCTCAGGACGAGTTCGTGAAGGAAGGCATCGGCTACCAGTCCGGGGCGAACCGCAAGATGCGCGAAATCGGATGGTCGCCTTCGTTCGATCTCAGGAAGTCGCTGGAAACGATTCTCGGGGAGGAATATGGAATCTAGAACATCGGCGAAACGGGCGCTCGTGACCGGCGCCGGCGGTTTCATCGGAAGCCATCTCGTCGAAACCCTCGTCACGAACGGATACACGGTGCGGGCGCTCGTGCATTACAATTCGGCCGGCAGCGTGGGCAATCTGCGGCACGCCGACGCAAAGGTCATGTCCGAGGTGGATCTCGTTTTCGGGGATATCCGCGACGAGCACTTCTGCATGAAGCTCACGGAGGGGATCGACGTCGTCTTCCATCTCGCCGCGCTCATCGGCATACCCTATTCCTACGTCGCGCCGTCGAGCTACGTCCAGACGAACGTCGTCGGCACCCTCAACCTGCTGAACGCCTGCTCGCGGAGCGGCGTCGCGCATTTCCTGCACACCTCGACGAGCGAGGTGTACGGCACGGCGCTCTATAAGCCGATCGACGAGAAACACCCGCTGCAGGGCCAATCTCCCTATTCCGCGTCGAAGATAGGCGCGGACAAGATCGTGGAGAGCTGGTGCAGATCGTTCGACTTCAACGCGACGACGATTCGCCCCTTCAACACGTTCGGCCCCCGCCAGTCGCTCCGGGCGGTCATGCCGACGATCGTCACCCAGGCGCTCGCGTCGAACACGATTCATATCGGCTCGACGCATCCGAAGCGGGATCTCACCTTCGTGCTCGACACGGCGGACGCGTATCTGAAAGCGGCCGGCCGCGCCGATCTGCGCGGGGAAACGATCAACGTGGGCACCGGCGCCTTCTTCTCCATCGCGGAGGCGATCGAAACGGTCGGGAAGATCCTCGGCAAGGAGCTTGCGATCGTCGAGGACAAGAACCGGATACGCCCCGAAAAGAGCGAGGTGCTGGAGCTTCTCTGCGACAACACGAAAGCGAAGAAGCTCCTGAACTGGACGCCGCGGTTCACGTTCGAACAGGGAGTCGGCAAAGCCATCGAATTTTTCAAAACGGCCCGGGTCGAGAACGCGGATCAGTACCGCGTATGAAGGAGAAACCATGCAGGCGGTGATTCTGGCAGGAGGAAAAGGAAGACGCCTCCGTCCGTACACGACGATTCTGCCGAAACCGATGATGCCGATCGGCGAGAAGCCGATCCTCGGAATTATCATCGAGAAGCTCGCCGCAAGCGGCATCAAGGACATCGTCATCACCGTCGGCTACCTCGCGGGCATTATTCAGGCGTATTTCGGCGACGGGAAGAAATTCGGCGTCAACATCAGGTATTTCGCAGAGACGGAGCCTCTCGGAACGGCGGGATGCCTGTCCCTCATCGAAGGGCTCGAGGAAGAATTCCTCGTCATGAACGGCGACATTCTCACGGACCTGAAGTTCGAGGATTTGATCGAGTACCACGCGAAGATGGGAAACAGCGTGACGATATGCTCCTACGCGAAAGAGATACAGCTCACGCTGGGCGTGCTGGATCTGGCCGGCGATACGGTCCGGGATTACATCGAGAAGCCGAAGTATACGTTCGATATCAGCATGGGCATCTACGCGATGAACAGGAAAGCCGTCGGCCACATTCCGAAGAACGAGTATTTCGATTTCCCGACGCTGATCAAGCGGCTCATTTCGGTGAAGGAACCGATCAGCGTATACAAGTTCAAGGGAGAATGGTTCGACATCGGGCGGGAAGAGGATTACCGGGCCGTCATCGCAAAATTCGACAATAGCGCGCAGGATTAGGATCCTGCATATACCAGGCTCCATTGCCGGAAGCGGCTCTCGGAAGCGGCTCTCCCTCCGACCTTCCCCAGCCCCTCCCCTCCGGCCTCAGATCCCCCGCGAAAGCAGAAGCGAGCTCGCCATGATCATCGCGGCGAGGATGATCGCGATGAAATTGGCAAGGAGGTAGAACATCCAGACGACGAGCGCCTTGCCGAAGCTCGTGCGGAATAGCACCTTGATAATGAGGATCGCGATAACGAGCCCCGCGATGAAGCCGAAGAAATCGCCGAGCGTGGGGATGAGCTTGAAGAGAAACGAAACGAGCACCGTGACGAACGACGTCGCGATCGCCGCCACTATCGCCCGAAGAAAGCTCGAATTCTCGACCTTCACGATCTTCGCGGCGATCCACATGAGGAAACCGCCGATGATCACCATGAGAATGAACGCGAAAATGATCCCGATTCCGAAGGTGGCAAAGATGCCCATGCCGCGCTCCTTTCGATAAGAAATCCATCCATCCGATGCCGCCCGCCGCGATGCATCCCGAGACAGTATAGCGGACAATTCATTTCCCGAGAAGAAATTGTGACCGTTGGCATTACCTTTGCACTATTTCGGCGTGATCCGCGAATTATACTAAACCGTTGCAATGTAAGAATATAAAGCACTTTTACCGGGAGGGTCGCATGTCGCAGTTCATGGAACTATTGGAATGGTTCGATCTTTCGGGCGAGGAGATCGTTCACCGTATTCCCCCCGAGGGTTCAGCCGAAATCAAGATCGGCGCGCAGCTCGTCGTTCGCGACAACCAGACGGCGGTCTTCTTCAAGGACGGCAAGGGGCTCGACGTCTTCGGGCCCGGACGCCATACCCTCGTCACGAAGAACCTCCCCATCCTCACGAAGGCTCTCTCGCTCCCGTGGGGATTCAAGAGCCCGTTCAGGGCCGAGGTCTTCTTCGTCAACCGCAAGGTGTTCATCAATCAAAAATGGGGGACGAAGGATCCCGTCGCGTTCAAGGACTCGAAGCTCGGCCTCGTGCGCCTGCGCGCTTTCGGCGTGTACACCTTCACCGTCGTCGAGCCGCTCGCCTTTATCAACAAGGTCGTCGGCACCCAGGGCTCCTATACGAGCGAGATGATCGGCGATTACCTCCGCGACGTGATCGTCGCGCGCATCAACGATCTCTTCGGCGAGAAGCTCGACACGATCTTCGATCTCCCGCGCAATTACGACGAGCTCGCCGTGGAAATCAAGGCGCGTCTCGTCGACGACTTCAGGAAATACGGCATGGAGCTCGCCGATTTCTATCTCAACTCGATCACCCCGCCTCCCGAAGTGGAGAAGATGATCGACGAGCGCAGCGGCCTCGAAGCGGTCGGCAACCTCGACAACTTCTTCAAGTTCAAGGCAGCGAAGGCGATGGGAGACGCCGCCACGGCGGGCGGAAGCGACGGCGCGGGCTCGGCCGCGGCGAGCGGAATGGGTATCGGCGTCGGCGCGGGGCTCGGATTCATGATCCCCGGCATGATCGCGCAGAGCGCGAAGACGCCGGCGACCGCCGTGCAGGAGACGATCGAATGCGCGAAATGCCGCGCCGCGGTTCCCGCGGAGGCGCGTTTCTGCCCGAGCTGCGGAACGAAGGTAGAAGGCCGATAGAGCCCCGGCGGGCGCGAAAGGATATCCATGCTCGTTCGGTGCGGCCTCTGCGGCGGCGAAAACGCAATCAAGCCGGGGCAGGAAATGCTCGCCTGCTCGTACTGCGGCTCCGCTCTCGCTATCGACAAGGCGCCGGGCCCCGAGCATCTGATCCTCGTTCACGCGCGCGACGACCGCGCCGCGGAGAACGTCCTTCGCTCGTTCCTTATTGAAAAAGACCGGAAGCGCCCCGTCAGGACGGCGATCGATTTCTCGTTCGTTCCATACGCGACGATCGAAGCCGAAGACGGGGAGACGTCGATCGTCCCGGCGTGCGCCTCGTCCGCGCCGCAGGGAGGAGTGCCCTATCCTCCGGCCGGCGAGTACCGCTTCTTCGACGAATCGAGCGCCCCGCCCGGAAAGATCGTCCCGATCGATCGCACCGATACGAACGCCGTGCGGATCGTCCATCTGCCGGTATACCGCATTCGCTACGAGGCGGGCGGATGGAAGGGTACGGCCGCGGTCGTCGGCGAGAGCTGGCAGGTCATCGCCGCCGAGCTGCCGCCCGAGAAGCCGCGGGCGCTGAACCTCGGCCTCCTTGTCGCGGCGGCGCTTCTTTTCGCCGCGTACCTCGTCATCGGGAGCTTCGCTTCGGGCACGCTCGGGCGCCTCGCGCTCATCATGGCGGCCTCGAGCGCCGGATACGCGCTCTTCACTATTCATGAAAAGGCGACGAAACACGAATGATCGCTGAACGGGTGGCCGCTTCGACAGTATCAGAAGCCCGCGAGGGGGGAAAGCGGCCCGCGGCTCGCGCCCCGGCGCCGTCCGTCGCGTCCGGCGCGACGTGCCCCACGTGCGGCGGCTCCATCCGGATCAACGACGGGGATCGGAGCGTCCGGTGCGGCTACTGCGGATCCGCGCTCTTGGTGGCGACCCCGCGCGGCGTTCAGAGCTTCATTCTGCGGCCGAAGATCACGCCCGCGAAGGCGCGGCTCGCCGGAATCCGCTATCTGGCCGAGAAGACGAACAACCGCCTGCGCACGAGGCATGCGGCTATCGCGGACCTGAAGCTCATCCATGTCCCGTTCTGGCGGCTGCGGGGAAGGCTCATGGGATGGGTATCGGGAGAGAGAACCGCACTCGTGAAAGTCGAAACCGTCTCGGACGATCCAAGCACGAGCCAGGTCCGCACGACCGTCCGGGAGGAGCGCAAGCCGTACTCGCGACTCGTATTCAAGCGCGTCGACTGGAGCGCCCCGGCGTGCGTTCTCCCCTGTCTCGGCCTGCAGGGCATCTCGCTCCGCACCGATTTCCTCGACTGGGACGCGCTCGACGACCGGAAGCGATCCGAGCACACGATCGCGCTTCCCGTGAGGAGCGAGCGGCGCGTTCGCCGCGACGCGCTGAGCTTCCTCAAGCGCCTCGTCGTTCCCGCCGGAACGAACGTCCGCGCGAGCCGTTTTCATTTTTTCGACAGCCGGCTTTCGCTCTACTACTATCCCGTCTACCTGCTCCGGTACGGCTGCGCGGGGCGTCTGTACACGATCACGATCGACGGTGGCAACGGCGCGGTCGTCAGAGGCGACGTTCCGCGGAAAAGAAGCGTCGATTCGAAGAAGCTCTTCTTCGCCCCCGCGGCGCTCGCGTTTCTCGCCGCGACATGGCTTCCGCTCGTGCTCATTCCCGTTCTCGTTCTCTATGCGCTCGACACGGCGGGCGCGAAGCGCTTTCTGCCGCCTCATGAATGGCTGGCGTCCAGAATCAACGGCATCCTCGGAAGTGAGGACTGATATGACCGAAACACTATGCATCAAACCCTTGCGGTGCGGCCACTGCGGGCGGGAGCTTCCCGTCATGGGGCAGCTCGTCACGTTTCAATGCCCCGATTGCTCCCGCTATTGGGTTCTTTCGAGGGATTCGCTCGAGCCGGTCACGGTCTATCGAGCGGCGCCGGCGGAGGCGGGCGCCGGCAACGGCGACGGATCATGCGTCTATCTTCCCTTCTGGGTCGTCGAAGTGGACGGCGCCGGTCTGAAGATTCAGATCGACGAGGCCGTGAAGGAGCTCCAGAGCGCCGCGCAGGCCGTTATCCGAACGGGCTACGAGGGAGAAGACGTGAAGAAGCTCCCCGCCGCGAGCGAGATCTCCCATCTCGCCGCGCGAATCGAAAGCCTCGGGATATTCAAGGTCTATGTCCCGGCGTTCAAATCGCTCAACACCTACGCGTATCTCAAGGTGGGACGCCTTCTCACGAGGATCCAGCCCTCGTTCGGGCTCGAGCGCTCGGACGGCGCGGGGCACCCGATTCTGTGCGCCCTGCGGGCGGAGGAGGCGGTCGCCCTCGTCGATTTCATTTTCTTCGCCACGCTCCCCGAATCGATCCAGAGCAACGGCGACTTTCTCGACAAAATCTTCCTTTCGCCCGCGCGGCCTCCGCGCCTCGTCGAATTTCCGTTCAAGGAGAGGGGCGCGTCCCTCGTGAGCGTCATCGGAGGGTTCTGGATCTCGGGAAGGCTTGTCCAGGGAGTCGAATCTCTGGTAGAATAGCTCTCCATGAAATCGAATTCCCTTTTTCGACGCGCGCCGCTCGGGGCCGCGCTCCTGTGCGCGGCGCTCGTCGCGGCGGCGACGGCGTTCTCTCCCGGAGGGATCGCCTGCGCGCCGGCGGCTCCCGATTCTACATCGCTCGACGTCAGGGCCTTCAGGCTCTTCAACGGCGCCGCGATCAATCCCGTATTCGATCGGGTCATGCCCTTCGCGACCGATTTCGCCAGATGGCGCGTCGGGGTCATCCTCGTCTGGTGCGCGCTCGTCATATTCGGAAAGGCTCGGGGGCGATGGGCGGCCCTCATGCTCATCCCGGTCATCGCCGCTTCCGATCAGCTCTCGAGCAGCGTCATGAAGCCGATCTTCGGACACATGCGGCCGTGCGAGCTCCTCGGGAACGTGCACCTGTGGCTCGAAAACGATGCATGGATCACCACCCCGGCCGCGGTCGCGCGCAGCTACAAAGACACGTTCTCCTTTCCCTCGAGCCACGCGACCAACATCACCGCTTCGATGCTCTTCCTCGGCCTCGTCTACCGGCGCTGGCTGGCGCCGCTTCTCGTCGTCGCCCTGCTCGTCTCGTTTTCGCGGATATATACCGGCGTGCACTGGCCGTCGGACGTTCTGGCGGGAATGCTCGTCGGAGCGGCGATCGCCGCGCTCGCGTATGCCGTTTTCAGGCGCATCGGCCCCGCGGGCCGGCGGGACGCGGCGCGCGGCCTGGACGCGGGAAACGGCCGGGTTGACGGGAGCGGCCGGGCCGGAGAGAGCGATCGGGCCGAGGCCGCGCAAAATTCCGCTTCACACGATAGCACGAATTAGAATATAATAACACGCATGCGATTCGGACGTCCTGCATTCCGGCTCATGGCGGCCCTTGCGGTCATGTGCGCCGCGCTTCCGTCCGCCGCGCTCGCGGACTCCGTCGAGCACGGCCGGTGCACACTCGTCGTCGACACGGACATGGGGCTCGACGACGTGCGCGCCCTTTTCGCGCTACTCCCGGGCGCGGGGAAACGCGTCGGCTGCGTCGTCGTCACGGAGGGCTCGGCTTCGCGCGCGCGGGGCATCGAGAATCTCGCCTCGCTCCTCGACGCGATGCATGAGGATCGGATCGAGATCTTCGAGGGAGCCGCGCCCGGCGCCGGCGCGCCTCCCTGGAGGGAAACCGCCAACTCGCTCGGAGGCGTCCCGCTCGCGGATCGAGTTGCCGAAGGAACCCGCGCGGGAAACCTCGGCGGGCTCCGGGAGCGGCTCTCCGCCGCGGGTTCCGGGATCGGTTACCTCGCTATCGGACCTCTTACGAGCGCCGCGTCGCTCTTCTCCGATCAGCGCGCGCCGGCGGCGATCGATACCGTGTGGATTCCGGCGCGGGTGGAAGGCGCGCAGGTCTCGGGCTGGAACCTGAGCCGCGACGCGCGATCGGCGGAGCGCGTTCTTGAAGCCGCGCGCTGCGTCGTTCTGATCGACGTTTCCGGAGCGGCGGAAATCGAAGCGCGCAAGTTCTTCTCCTCGCTCGACGAGAGCGCGCCGGCGGGCCGGTGGATCAAAGGCTCGCTCGCCGCCTCGAGCGGGCACGGCGTTCACGCCTTCCTGCACGACGAGCTCGCCGCGGCCGCCCTCGCTCGCCCCGCGCTCATCGCCATAGGGGAGAAAGCATATCGGGTCCGATACGCGGGCGGCGTCTTTTCGCTCGCCGCCGCGCCCGGCGGCAACGTGAGGCTCGCGACATTCAAGCGTCCCGGTGCGGCCGTCGACGCCCTCAGGGAACTGTGGCGGGCTCCCGCGCATTTCGACGAGCATCCCCACACATCCTCGATCCCCGTCGTCGAGCTCCTCAAGACGTTTCACGGCCATCTCGGCCCCTACGTCGTCATCGGATATCGCATGGGACGGCTCGCCCTCGAGGCGACGGGAAGCGAGGGGCACTTCGACGTCTCGGCCGTCGTCTATTCGTTCCTCGAGCCGCCGCGGTCCTGTCTCATCGACGGCGTTCAGCTCGGAGCGGGGTGCACCCTCGGCAAGCGCAACATCGAGGTGCGCGCCACCGACGGACCCGCGTACGCGGTCTTCGAGACCGAAAACGGCGCGCGCGTCACGGTGAAGCTGCGGCCGGAAGCGGCCGCCCTCGTCGGGCGCCTGATCGAAGAAAAGGGGGTCGAGGCCGCCGGAACGGACCTTCTCGCAATGAAGCAGGAGGAGCTGTTCGAGGTGGCGTCAGAGCCTATTTCGAAGGAAACCCCACCGGCACGATGAGGTACGGATCCCACCCCTTCGGAAGATCGAGCGTCTTCCGCACCTCTTTTTCGGAGAATGCGCCGACCGCAACGCTTCCGAGACCGAGCGCCGCCGCTTCGAGCATGAGATTCTCCGAGGCGCAGCCCACCTCGATGGGAACGTAGAGGTTCGCCCGCTCGTCGTAGCGATCCGCCGTTCTCTTGACAACCGCCGCAAATACGAAAACAAGCGGCGCCTTCGCGAACCAGCTCTGGTCGAGGGCGGCCGCGGCGATCGCGTTGCGCGCGTCCGCTCTCATCGTGACGACGAGGCAGTGCTTTTCGGGAACGTACCGCGCGACGTACTCGAGCGTCGCGAGAAAGATCTCGAGCGGATAGGTGGCGCCCGCCGACGGCGCGCTCCGCAGCCCGTTCTTCGCGTCGGTGATCCCCTGCGCGGCCCAGAGGAGCCGGGAAACGGCGTCGGCGGGGGGGCTTTCCTCCGAGAATCCCCGCACCGAGCGCCTGAGCCAGATCGCTTCCTCGATCGAGACGCCGCCCTTCGCGGGAACGGCCGGAAGCCGGATCGTATCCGCCGCGCTCGCCATGGCGTCCCCATCCCCGGTCTCGCCCGTCATCGCTCCGGGACCGCCGGCGAGAACCGCCGCGGGAATCGAAAGCGCCGCACACGAGAGCAACATGCCGATAAACGCCGTACGCACTGTTTTCATGGGAATACCTCCGTTTCGAAGAAAGTTTACGCCGACCCGGCGCAAAGGTCAATCCATTCGGATTGACTTGGCGCCGGGCAGAATCTAGACTCGGCGGCAATGAGCTCGATCGATACAGCACGAAGCCGCATCCCGTTTCCCGCCGCCGCATGGACGGTCGTCGCGATCGCGCTGGCGATCCGTTTGCTCCATGTTTATTTCACGCAGCGCTTCAATCCGCTCGCCGCCGATCTCCAGCTCGACGCCGCGACGTACGATCGCTGGGCGCGCGCCCTCGCCTTCGGCGGCGACCCGGGCCCGACGACGCTCATGCAGTCTCCCGTGTATCCGTGGTTTCTCTCGTTGATCTATCGCGCGTTCGGCCCGCATCTCGTCGCGGTCAGAATCGTACAGGCGCTCCTCGGAACGGCAACGTGCGGTCTCGTCATGCTCGCGGCGCGGCGATTCTTCGCGTCGAACGCGGCCGCGCTTCTCGCGGGGCTCATCGCCGCCCTCTACGCGCCTCTCGTCTTCTACGAGGGAGTCCTTCTACCCGCCGCGCTCATCGTGTTTCTGAACGCCCTCTTCGTCGTGATTCTTTTCGTCGAGGGGCGGCCGGGCCTGCCGAGGATCTTCGCGGCCGGCTTCGTTCTCGGCGCCGCCGCCGCCGCGAATCCTCCCACGCTCCTCCTCCTCCCCTTCGCGCTGCTGCATCTCCGGTTTGCGGGGGCGCCGCGGGGCGCGGCGCCGACCGCCGCAACTCCGCCGCCTCGCGCGGCCGCGGCCGATGAAACGCCCGCGCCGCGTCCGGCGAGGCGATTCCTCAGAGGATCCCTCATCCTCGCGCTCGGAGTCGCCGCGGCGATATCGCCCCTCGCCGTCAGAAACGCGCTCCGCACGGGCGAATTCATCCCCCTCACGGCGGGCGCCGGGATCAATTTCTATCACGGCAACAATCCCGGGGCGAACGGCTTCTATCAGGTGCCGGTGTACCGGGGCATATCGCTCGGCGGAACTCCCGAGGAGCAGGCGATCAATACGGCGAAGGTGGCGTCGAAAGAGGCGGGCCGCGGGCTCTCTCAAACGGAGGTTTCGAATTTCTGGCTCGGGGCCGGGCTCGATTACATCCGCGGGAATCCCGGCGCGTGGGCCTCGCTCGTCTGGCGCAAATTCCAATTCTTCTGGAACGCCTACGAGC
>JBFYZM010000201.1:0-2981 GCA_041309505.1 Candidatus Krumholzibacteriota bacterium | reverse complement strand
CGATGTAGAGAGAATCTCCGTACCTTCGACGGATGAATGTCGATTTGCCGGTTCCCCTTGGACCAAAGAGGAAATAGCTCTGTTTTGGCGGCTCGAAAAATCTACCTATTAGTTCCATAATTAGACTCAATATGGCAATACATATGCCATATTGCGAGGTTCTGCGGGTTTTGTCAAGGATTTTTCGGATGATTGGCGGAAATCACAGAAGCCACTTCCAGACCGGCAGGATGCGGACCTCGGATCCCTCGACGCTTCGTGTCTCCTCCTGAGCGTACGTCAAGATGCCCCCCACGGGAATGCGATCAGATATCGACAAAATTGTTCATGTTAGTATCCATCCTGGTGTATACTTCTTTCACAGTTTCTGACACCTGAGCAGCGGCGACGACAGGCGAGCAGCGAGCTAATACGTTTACCGGCAATCCATTACGGGGGAAAGCCGGATTTGCGCGCATGGCATGGCAATTGCGTTTTGCCGAGGTATGATGAAACCGGGTGTGAGAAATAACCTCATCGCGATGCTCGCGCTCGTCTCTCTCGGCGGCGGCTTTTCGGCGGCCGCTGCGGCAGGCGCAGCCGCTCCGATCGCTTCGGCCGCGGCCGATTCGTCCGCTTCCCCCGCGGCGCAGGAGTTCGCGCGCAGGGCGCTCGAGCTCGAGAAGATAATCGTCACGGGCAATTCGTATGTGAGCGACACGGTGATCCTCGGCACGATCGGGCTCGCGGCAGGGGATACCGTGAACGCCGCGATTCTCGAGGACGCGCGCCTTCGCCTGCTGCGCGAGCATCATCTGCTCGCTGCCGTCGATTTTTCGACGCGTCCCGGCTCGCGGCGCGGCCTCGTGGTCCTCGACGTCGAGATCGTCGAGCGCAGGCCGGTCGTTATCGAGACCGGGTTCGGATACCACGATATCTACGGCTGGTTCCTGACGCTCATCGGCGCGCGCATCGAACCGGGATTCGCGGGCGGCACGGAGGTCGGGCTCGGGCTGCGTCTCGGATTCCATATATCCGGTATCGACGGCGAGGTCGAGCGGCGCGGGAGGCCGGGGGGCTTCGGCTTCGGCGGCAACTTCCACGTCTACTCGCAGAAGCACGTATTTTTCGCGAACGACGCGGGCGCCGCGCCGGCGGGCGGGGACGCGAACGGCGACGATGAGCTCTCCCATGAGCTGCGGCAGAAGATAGATCGCGCGGGCGCCGAGCTCTATCTCCTCTATGGCGCGCGCGAGCGCACGCGATTCTCGTTCGGGCTCAGGGCCGAGAGCGTGCGGCCCGAGAGCTCCTTCGTGGACGTCGACAGCGACGCGGAGCATCCTCTCGCCGATTTCCCCGAGCCGCTGCGAGCGGAGATCGAGAACACCGCCATCACCGGCCTCTTTTTCAGAGTCGTCAGGGATACGCGCGACCGGCTCGACTACCCCCGTGCCGGGTCGTTCTCCATTGTCCAGATGCAGGCGAACAACACCTTCCTCGGCGGAGACGAGATATTCGCCAAGGCCGAGATGGATTTCAGGAAACACGTCGGTCTCGGCGGCTGGCGCGTTCTCTCGGGCAGGTGCGCGGCGGGCGTCGTCTCGCCGGGGGCGCCCTATTACGAGCGGTTCTTTCTCGGGGGAATATATTCGGTCCGCGGCTTCCAGGAGCTGAGCCTCTCGCCGCCTTCCGGGCACGACGGCTTCGCGATCGCGAGCGGGGAGCTCCGCGTGCCCCTCGTTTCCTCGGCAGGGAACATTCCCCGCCTGACGGGGCTCGTCTTCGTCGACGCGGGGCTCGGATGGGAGCGGGGCGTGGCTCTCGATTCGTCGGACATCCAGGCGGCGGCCGGCTACGGCGTGCGCCTCAGGCTGCCCTGGATCGGCACGCTCGGCCTGGACGCGGGCGTTCCGTTCACCGACGGGCGCACGGGGGATCGCTTCTACCTTCATGGATCGTTGGGATTCTCGTTCTGATCGATAGACGACCGGAGTGCGATGGCGACGAGCAGAGTGGCGGCGACGATAATCGCGAGCGTGCTCCTGTGCGGGAGCGGACCGGGGTCCGTCCGCGCGGAAGAGGCGCGCCCGGAGATCGCGCGCGTCCGCCTCTCGATCGATCGCGGGTACGTCGCGGGGGACGTCACGACGACGGGTCTCTTCTCCGAACGGATCGTCGGCACCGTGCAGAGCGGGCTCCCGGCGGTCGTCGATCTCTTCTGCATTCTTTCCGCGTCCGGAGGCGGCACGATCAGGGAGGACGTCCACTCCTTCACGCTCGTGTACGACGTCTGGGCCGATACCTATTCGATCGAGGGGCCCGACACGACGCTCGCCTTCCCGACATTCGCCGATCTGCGGCGCGCGATCGAACATATGCGCGGCGTGAGACTCGTCCCGTCCGGGGGCCTCGATCCCGGGCGCCCGCACCGCTTGAAGCTGAGCGTCGCGATCAGCCCTCTCAGGAGCGCCGATCGCGACAGGATCGCCGGGTGGGTCAGCGAGAACATGCGCTCGAGCGAAGACGGATCGAGGCGCGAGCAGGTGCTCGATCTGAGCGGTCTCATCGGCCATTTCTTCTCGCGCGAGCGCGGCGGCGTCAATCGGAGCAAATGGTACGAATCGGAATCCTTCAAGCCCGGCGCGCTCCCCGCGCGGGACGAGGAGAACAGATAATGTCGATCAGATTCAGGCTCGTCGCGATATGCTTCGTCGTCGCTATCCTGCCGGCGGTGCCGGTCACCCTGCTCGTGCGGAGCCTCATCGAGAAGAGCTTCAACGTCGGGCTCAGCGAGACGGTGTCGGATGCGCTCGAGAGCGGCATGTCGATCTCGCGGGACCATATGGCGCAGCTGCAAACCGGCTTCGAGCGGGAGGCGGAGGAGATCGCGGCGCTCTTTCCGGAGACGGTCCCCGACTCGGCGCGGGTCGCCGCCGCCCTCGCCGCGCGCGTGGGCCCGGACGGGCTCGACGGATTCGTCATCGCCCCGGCGGGATCGCCGC
>JBFYZM010000200.1:0-4601 GCA_041309505.1 Candidatus Krumholzibacteriota bacterium | reverse complement strand
GCGAGGGTGCGGGCGATGCACAGGCGCTGCTGCTGGCCGCCGGAAAGCTTGAACGCCGATTCGCGGAGACGGTCTTTGACCTCTTCCCAGAGGTAGGCGCTCCGCAGCGCTTCCTCCACGCGCTCGGCGAGCCGGGCGCCGACGCGGAGGCCGTGCATGCGCGGGCCGTACGCGACGTTGTCGAATATCGAGAGCGGGAGCGGGAGCGGCAGGGCGAACACCATGCCCACCTTCCGGCGAAGCACCTCGATGTTCATCCTTTTGATGCTCCTGCCCTCGAACTCCGCCGTTCCGCTCATCCTGAAATTCGGCTGCAGATCGTTCATGCGGTTCAGCATGCGCAGGAAGGTCGTCTTCCCGCTGTTCGCGGGCCCGATGACGGTCAGGATCTCGTTGGCGAAGACCTCCATGCTCACGCGCCGAACCGCGTGCACGGATCCGAACCGGATGTCGAGGTTGTCGATCTTGAATATCACCATTTCTTCTTCATCCTGAACCGGTATCGAATGACGATCGCGACGAGATTCATGAACAGCACGAGCGCGAGCAGCACGAACGCCGTGCCGTACCGTATCTTCTCGTCGACGTTCGGCACCTGCGTCGAAATAATGTAGAGGTGGTACGGCAGCGCCATCACCTGATCGAAGATCGAACCGGGGAGGAGCGGCAGATAGAACGCGGCGACAGTGAAGAGAATCGGCGCCGTTTCGCCGGCTGCCCTCCCGATCCCGAGGATCGTGCCCGTGAGGATGCCCGGAATCGCGTTCGGAAGCACGATGTTTTGAATCGTTTGCCATTTGCTCGCGCCGAGCGACAGGCTCACCTCGCGGAACGACTGCGGAACGCTCTCGAGCGCCTCGCGCGACGCCGTGATGATGAGCGGCAGGATCATGATGCCGAGCGTGAGGGAGCCCGAGAGAATCGATGCCCCGAACTTGAAGAACACGACGAAGAGCGCGAGCCCGAAGAGGCCGTAGACGACCGACGGCACGCCGGCGAGATTCACGATGGCGAGCTTGATGAGCCGGGTCAGCACGTTGTCCTTCGCGTACTCGCTCAGGTAGATGGCGGCCAGCAGCCCGATCGGCAGGGCGAAGACGATCGCTCCCGCCACGAGGTACAGGGTCCCGACGATGGCGGGGAAAATGCCTCCGGCGCGCATTCCCTGGCGCGGCACGTCCGAAACGAACTGCCAGGTGACGCCCGGGAGCCCCTTCTGGACGATCACGACGACGACGAATCCGACGAGGAGCAGAATGAGAGCGTTCGCGAGGAACAGGAGGAAGAATGCGAGCCGCTGCGTCCGATACGGATTCATGGTCACTGCCTCTTGTGCAGGAAGAGGTCCGCCGTCACGTTGATCGCGAAGCTGATCACGAACAGCACGATGCCGATCGCGAAAAGCGCGAAGTAGTGTTCGCTCCCGATCACCGCTTCGCCCATCTCGGCCGCGATCGTGGCGGTCAGCGTGCGCACCGGCGCGAAGAAGCTGTGCGGTATCACCGCGGCGTTCCCCGTGATCATCATGACGGCCATGGTTTCGCCGATGACGCGTCCGATCCCGAGCATGATCGCCGCGAGGATGCCGCTCGAAGCCGCCCGCAGCATCACGCGCCAGATCGCCTGCCAGTGGGTCGCGCCCATCGCGAGTGCCGCTTCCTTGTATGTTTTCGGTATCGAATAGAGGGCGTCTTCCGCGATCGAGACGATCGTGGGCATCGCCATGAACGCGAGGATGATCGAGCCGGATGCCGCCGTGAGCCCCGTCGGCAGATGGAACACGTTCTTCACGAGCGGCACAAGGGTGACCATGCCGATGAATCCGAGAACGACGCTCGGGATGGCGGCGAGAAGCTCGATGCCGGCCTTGAGGATTTCCTTGAGCCGTTTCGGGGCTACCTCGGCGATGTAGATCGCGGAGCCGATGCCGAACGGGATCGAGATGAGCGTGGCCCCGACCGTCACGATGAGCGATCCGAGAATGAGGGGGAGAATGCCGAGGAGCGCCGGCTCCGAGATCGGATACCAGCTTTTTCCCCCGAGGAAGGCGGCTGGGGTGATCGTCCTGAAGACGGCGAGCCCCTCCCGCAGAAGGAAGAGGAATATCAGGAGAACGAAAAATATCGAGGCGAGCCCGCAGAGGAGCACGAGCTTCTCGATGATGAACTCCCGTAACTTCCGCATGGACGCTACTTGCTCACCGGCACGAAATCGGTTAGCCGGACGATTTCCTGACCTTCGGCCGAAAGGGCGAAATTTACGAATTCCTTGATGAGGCCCTGAGGCTCTCCGTTCGTATACAGGAGGAGGGGACGCGAGATCGGATATGAGCCGCCCAGAATGTTTTCGATGGTGGGCGCCACGTAGGGACTCTGCGCATCCTTGGCGATGGACACCGGTTTGTGCTTGTCGGAGATATAGCCCATGCCGTAGTACCCGATGGCCGAGGGGTTCCCGGCAACCTCGTCTGCGATCGCTTGAGAAGAGGAGAGCATGAGCGCGCTCGGCGCAAACTCCTCCTTGCTCGTCTTGTCGTTTTTCCGCAGCACGTGCTCCTTGAAATAGACGTGCGTGCCGGAGTTCACCTCGCGGGAGAGCACGACGATTTGTTCGTCCCTGCCGCCGACTTCTCTCCAATTCGCGAGCTTGCCCGAGAAGATGCCCGCGAGTTGGTCCATGGTGAGCCGGTCGACCGGGTTGTCGGGATGCACGACCACGGCGAGACCGTCGAGCGCCACTTTGATTTCGTATGGATTGATGCCGTGCTTGATGGCCAGAACGATCTCCCGGTCCTTGATGTCTCTCGAGCTCATTGCGCAATCGCAGGTGCTGCTGATGAGACTCGAGAGCCCGGTGCCCGAGCCGCCTCCCGTGACCGCTATGAAATTGTCGGGGCGCCGCTCCATGAATCTCTCGGCCCACGCCTGCGCGAGATTGACCATGGTATCGGAGCCTTTGATCTGTATCGAATTCTTATTCGACCGGCTGCAGCCCGCGATCGCGAGGAGCAGCAGGAGAATCAGGGCGTTTCGGGGCATCGTTTTCATCGTCGTCGCTTCGTTCGAGCGTGATAGGTGCGCGAGTTGCGCGACATGCATCTGCCGCCGCGCGAGCTTAAAGTTTTCCTAACATATCCGATTTGTGCTCTCGCTGCAAGACAGCATTTCGGGGGAGCACGGGAAAATGGCGTCGCGCTCTAACTCTATTCTCGGAGCCGGGTTTTGATGCTCTCCACCCGCGGGCGCGAGCCGACGTAGAGGGCGGTCCGGTGGTGCGGGGATTCGGGCTTGATGTCGAGGATATCGTTTCCCGCCTCGTCGATCGCCGCGCCCCCCGCTTCCCTCGCGATAAAAGCGGCGACGTTCGCCTCGTAGAGAAGACGCAGCTTCCCCTTGGGGCGGTTCTTGTCCGGCTTCGGATGGTTGACGATCGCCGGGTACATGAACATTCCGCCGTTCGAGAGGAGACGATGAAAATCTCCGGCGAGCGCCCCCATGTAGCGGAAGGCGTATTTCTGCTCGTGTTCCTCGATCCAGCTCTGGACGACGGGGGAGAAGGTCTTGCGATTGGAGGAGTTGAAGGAGAGCTCCCAGTTCTTCGGGTCTTCGGGCAGCATCAGCCGTTCGGAATTCTCGGGTCTGACGTACGTCATCGTTTCGTCGAGGTGGAAGCGGAAGACGCCGGTGTCCGCGAGAGCGAGGGTGAAGACGCCGTTCGGGATGAGGAAGATTCCCGCCGCGCGGAGCTCGGCTCCCGAGCGCAGATGACCGTCCTCGGGCCCTTCAAGGTTCTTCTTCGCGACCGCGAACATCAAACCGACGGGCAGGTTGTGCTTGATGTTGCTCGAACCGTCGAGCGGATCGTAGTATACGAAATAGCGGCCGCCGTCTTCGTTGAGCCGGATCGGCTCGGGTTCCTCCTCCGTGACGGCGCAGATCACCTGATTCGATCGTCGAAGATAGTGCAGCACGATCGAATCGGCGATGTCGTCCATCTTCATCACGTTTTCGTCCTGGCAATTCACCACTCCCGCTTCGCCCATCATATTCTTGAGCGAACCGGTCTGGTAAAAATACTGGATGTATTTGGCGGCCGTCTGAATCGCTTCGAGGAGCACGAGGAAGTTGTAGCTTCGCTTATGGCGCTCCTGGTGGTGGAGCATGAAATCCATGAAGCTCTGTTCAAGTTTCATGCCCGAGCTCTCTCCCGCGTGCCGCGTGGATCTAACCGCCGAATTGGTACCCGAACGCCAGGTAGAATATGGGCCCGAACGTGACGTCCGAGTCTTCGTTCCCGCCCGATGGCTGGGTGATGAAGCCCACCTCGCCGACCAGTGCGTTTTTGCTGTTGGCGAGCGGCTTCACGACTTCGAACAAGCCGCCTATACCGAGGCCGTTTGTTCCCTCGTCGACCGCGTCGGTGCTGATCATCTGGTAGCCGATGGCGAGACCCGGGCGAAGCTGCATTCCGTTCTGCAGGGTGAATCTCCCTTTCATGGTCGCTCCCAGAGTGGTGACCGTGACGCCATAGTCGTCTCCGAGCACGGTGACGGAGGGGCCCGCCAGCATCAGGAATGCGCCGATCGACAGTTTGGGGGCCAC
>JBFYZM010000199.1:0-11111 GCA_041309505.1 Candidatus Krumholzibacteriota bacterium | reverse complement strand
CCGGCGCCATCGCCGCCGCCCGCGTGCGATCAGACGTAGGAATGCAACCCGCCGAGGAAGAGATTCCCGAGGAAGGAAACGAGGGCGATCGCGAGCCCCACGATCGACAGGACGGCGAGCGTCTTCCCGCGCCAGGCGCCGCGCACGTTCTGGTGGAGCACGAGGGTATAATAGAGCCAGAGAACGAGCGAACCGGTCTCCTTGGGATCCCAGCTCCAGAATCTTCCCCACGCGTACTGCGCCCATATGGCCCCGGCGAACAGCGCGCCGATCGTGAACAGCGGATAGCCTATGCGGAGCGAGCGCGAGATGATCTCCTCGAGCAGATCGCGCGAGGGGAGTATATCCCTTTCTCCGGTTCCCGGGCCGCGCCGAAGCAGGTATATGATTCCCGCTCCCGCCGCCACGATGAACGCGCCTTCCGCGCACGCGGCGAGCGTTACGTGTATATAGAACCAGTAGCTCTGCAGCGCGGGCATCAGCTGTTTCGACGCCTCTTTCGGAAGAAGCGAGGCGATAACGAGAACGACGAGGAGCACGGGGGATACGACGACCCCGAGCGCCATGCGCCGGAAACGCGCCATGACGACGATGAAGGACAGCGCGACCGCCCACGACACCGTCACGGCGTATTCATACATCGTCGAGAAGGGCGGATGCGCCGTGACGATCCATCGCGCGGCGAGGCCCGCCGTGTGCAGCGCGAACGCGGCGAGAAAGGCCGCGGTCGCCGTGACGCCGACACCGCGCTTACGAACCGCCGCGTACACGGAGAAAAGGAGAAACGCGGCGAGATACGTCCAGAACGAAAGCCAGAAGAGTCTCGCGTCGAGCGCCGATGTCATGATGGTCCCCCTCCGTTGCCGGTTTCTTTCCGAATCGCTTCGCGCAGATCGGCGAATTCACGCTCGAAACTCGCTTTCCACCGATGCTCGCCTGCCGCGACGACGATCGCGCCGGGACGGGCGAATCCCTTCACGATCCGCGGATTGCACGCATACATGAGGAGAAGCCCGAGCGTCGCGGCGGCGAAGCCGGCGAGAAGGACTCCCGCCCCGGGATTGGCGCTCACTTCGAGCCCCGTGTAGTACACGGGTTCGCATCGCGCGAGAACGAGATCGACCGGCGCGGTGAACCGCTTGCCGAAATCCCTGTGGTAGAGAAAGAGCCATCCACGCTCCTTCTCTCCGGAGCTCGCGACCTCGATCTCGAGGGCGGGATTCGAGGGAAGGGAGCTCGCCGAGAAGGCGCCCTCGCGGCCCATCCGGAAATCGGGAAAGTAGCGAAGCGCCGTCACCGTGATCGTGCCGTCGCCGATCGCGGCCGGCTCCGCGGGAGATAGCTCGAGCGAGCCGCGCGCGCCGCTTCCCCGGAGCGAATACTCCACGCGCGCCCGCGCGAATTCGTTTTCGTCGATCGTGAACTCGCTCTGGTAGATGCGGCGGGAGCCGACCCGCAACGGATGGTTGACCTCGACGTCGCCGATCGCGACCGCGACTCCCCGCGCGTCGGTGACCGATACGGTCGACACGAAGCTCCGTATCTCCCGGCGCTCCGTCGTCAGGATGTCGAAGTCGTCGACATGAAGCGTCAGCGAGCCGTCCCGTGGAAACGGAACGGCCGAACCCTCCTTCACGAACACCATCTCGCGCCAGCCGCCGTAGCTCCCGATGACCCCGCCGATCGTTATCGCGAGCAGGCCCGCGTGGAACAACATGGTCCCCGGCGAACGCAGTCTCCCCGTGGAAGCGGCGAACGCGATGCCCTCCGCGCTCTCGCGGGAAACCACCCGGTACCCCCTCTTTCTGAACATCGCGGCGATACGCGCGAAACGGCCGCGGAGCGCGTCCGCGCCGAGCGATTCGGCGCGCCCGTACCGCTCCGCGAAATGCGCGACGGGATCCCTCGCTCCCCGGTCGCCGCCTTCGAGAAGCCGCCAGGAAAATTCGAACGAGAGTCGTTTCGAGCCGGGATCGCCGGAAACGGCGGGGAGCTGGACGCGCCACGATTTCAGCGAGAGCTGCCTCCACCGCGACGCGGTGCAGAGCAGCAGCACCGCGAAGAACAGCGCGAGAACGAAACGATACCAGAACGAGTGAAAGGGATCGTAGAGATGCAGCACCGCGACGAGCTTGACCGCGGCGCTCCCCCACGCTTCACGGAAGTAATCCCCTCGCTCGGGAAAATCGGGCGGAACGATTTCGGTCGCGATCCAGCCGGCGAGGCTCGCGCCGAAAAGAACCGCGATGACGATCACCGCGAGACGATTCGATATGAAATTTCCTCGCGCCGCGGCGCGCTTTTCGTTCATCCTGCCCCCGTTCGCCGTCGCGATCCGGACCCTCCCGGCTCATTGTACGCGAAGCGGGAGCCCTCGCTCAAGGAATTACGACAAAAGATATTTACTTGCGCGCGGGGAGTGATTATATAGCATCAAGCTCACGTCCGCGCCGCGCTCCCGTCCGGCGCGCCGCGCCCGAGAGGAACGAAATGAGACCCGCGAGATCCGCCTCCGCACGGACCGTATTGCTCTGTATCGCGCTGCTCGCCGCGGGCTGCGCCGGCACAAATGACGCCCCGGATTACGCCGGCACGTACCGGCGGCTCGCATCGAGCGCCGTGAAGCTCTACGTCCGGATCGAGCCGTTGCGCGCTTCGCGACTCGGCATCGCGTCGGCCGACTCGCTCCTTTTTTCCTACTCGAAAAAGGAAACCGACGGAGCCGTCAAGAGCCTGAAAAGCCTCGAAACCCTTTTCTCGAAGATACCCGCCGGCCGACTGAGCACCGAGGACGTCGACCGCGCGACCGTCATCATCAACTGGCTCCGCGGAACGCGTTTCGCGTTCGAGGACCTCGCGTGCGCCCGGTCGAATCCCCTTCTCTACGCATGGGCGGCGGAAGAGGCGATCTGGACGATTCCGTCGAGAATCGCTCCCCCGTATGACGGCGAACTCGACGCCTACCGGAAACGGCTCCTTCGCGTACCCGATATCTTTGCGAGCGCGGCGGCGAACCTCGAGAATCCCGCCGATTGGCACGTCCGGCACGCGCTCGAAATGCTCGACACTCTGGCGGCGAATCTCCCCCGGCTCGCGCTCCTCGTCGAAACGCGATACGGCACGCGCCTCGATACGGAAATCGACGCCGCGGGACAGGCGATTCAGGGCTTTCGCGAATACGCCTCGTCGACGCTGCTGCCGTCCTCGTACGGGCGCCTCATCGTCGGCTCGGAGAATCTCGCGAGAATATTCCAGTACGACGAGATGATCGACGCCGACCCGAACGTGCTCGCCGCCGAGGCGGAAAAGCAGATCAAGCGCATCGCGACGGAAAAAACGACCCTTGCGAGGCGCATCGAGTTCGAGAAGCAGAACCGGGGGCGAGCGAACCGGCCGGGCGCCCCGCCCGCCGCAACCGAGCCGTTCGAAGCGAGGGTCGCCCGCCTCATCGAGGAGCTCGGAGCCTCCCGAAAGCGCGAAGCGCCGATGGGGAGCCCCCGCGACATGGAAGCGGTGCTCGCCTATCCCGCCTCACCGCGCTACGTCTCGCGATCGGCGAAAAGTCCCTGTCTTTCGATCCCGCTCGCGGGGAACGCGACCGCCTCGGTGACGGCGCCCTCGATCTCGACGCTCCCCTGTCGTGTGTTCCTCGCCCTTCCGGCGGGCGCCCGGCGCGAAAGCGACGAGGAGCTCCGCTTCGCGCTTTTCTGTGCCGCGCCGCGCATGCTCGATCCGGACAAGCTCCGCTGCGCGGCGAAAGACACCGTTTCCGCGGTCTTTTCGAGCGCGACGTTCGAAGAAGGATGGCGCTACCTCATCATGCAGGAGCTCGCCCAGGACATCAAGAAGGACGATCCCGGGCTTTATCTTCTCGTGCTCGGAGACTGGCTCGAGCAATACGCCCGATTGATCGTCGTGCTCTCCCTGCATGCGGGAACGATGACCTCGGACGCCGCCGCGCAGTATCTCGTCGAGACGCTGGCTCTCGAACGCGGCGATGCGGCGCGCGAGGTTCTCGCCGCGTCCGTTTCCCCCGCTCTCGCCTATCCGGCCATTTCGATGATTCTCGTCGAAGAGATGATCAAGAACGTCTCGTACGTCTACGGATACGAGAAGCCGCAGCAGGAGCTCGCGAAAATGCTCCTCGCGTCGAGGGATATCCCTCTTTCGACGATTGCCCCGAAAACCAAGCAGGAGAAAGATTAGAAAGCGTCCGACCGGTGGACGATCTCGCCGCCGAGCACCGTCGCGAGGACCCGGATCGACGGTATCGCGTCCGGATCCATCGAAAAGATATCGTCGGATAGAACGACGAAATCGGCGAGCTTCCCCGGCGAGAGCGAACCGGCGACGCTCTCCGCGTGCGCCGCGTAGGCGGCGTCCACGGTGAAGGCGCCGATCGCTTCCTCGATCGTGAGCCGCTGTTCTCCCCGCCAGCCTCCCGGCGGTTCTCCCGCGAGATTCCGCCTCGTGACGGCCGCATGGATGCCGAGCAACGGATCGATCGACTCCACGGGAAAATCGCTCCCCCCGGGAATTCTGCTCCCTGCGGCGATGAGCGAGCGCCACGCGTACGCCCCCGCCGCTCGGCCGGCGCCGATCCGCTCCTCGACCCAGGGCATATCCGACGTGCAGTGAACGAACTGCATCGAGGGAACGATCCCGAGCTTCGCGAATCTCGCGACGTCGTCCGCCGAGACGACCTGGGCGTGCTCGACGCGCGGTCTCGCGTCGGGAGCGGGACGCGCGACTCCAAGCCGTTCGTAGACGTCGAGAACTTCGCGAACGGCGCCGTCCCCGATCGCGTGCACGGCCGTCTGGAAGCCCCGTTCGCGCCACGGGAGAATCAGACGGTACAGGCTGTCGGGCGATTGCATGAGAATGCCCCGGTTCCCGGGATCGTCCGTGTAGTCGTCGACGAGCGCGGCGCTCCTCGCGCCGAGGGAGCCGTCCGCGTAGAATTTCGCGCCGACGACGCGGAAGAGCTCGTCGCCCCGGCCGGCGCGCGGGCCCGCCTCGAGGAATGGCCCGATCGCCGGATCGTCGGACGAGAGATACCCGGTGATTCTGAAGCGAAGCTCTCCCGCCGCGAAGAGCTCCTCGTACACGGAGACGTCCTCGGCGTCGATCCCCATCTCGTGGACGCCGACGAGTCCGGCGGCGAGACACTTCCGCGCGGCGGCGACCATGAGCTTCTTCTTCTCGTCTCTCGCGAGCGGCGGAATGGACTGCGAAACGAGATTCAGCGCGTTGTCGAGGAGTATGCCGGTCGGCTCGCCGCGGGCGTCTCTGAGGATCTTCCCTCCAGCCGGGTCGGGGGTGTTCCGGGAGATCCCGGCGAGGCGAAGCGCGGCCGAGTTGACGTACGCCGCATGCCCGCAGACGCGGACGAGATATACGGGGTTATCGGGCGCGATCCGGTCGAGGGTCGCGCGCTCCGGGTAGCGCGGCTCGGGCCAGTCGTTCTGGTCCCATCCTCTTCCCAGAATCCAGTCTCCCGTCCGCGCGGCCGCGAGCTTCGCGGAGACCTTCCCGAGAATCTCGTCGAGCGAGGCGGTTCCGGCGAGATCGAGGCGCGTGGCCAGCTTGGCGAAACCGAGAAAATGCGCATGCGCGTCGGTGAGCCCGGGGATAACGGCGCGCCCGCGGAGATCGATCGTTCGCGTGTCCGGATCGAGCCGCGCGAGAAGCTCCCGCGAGCTCCCCGTCTCGACGATGCGGCCGCCCCCGACCGAAACCGCCTCGACGACGGGGCGGGACGCGTCCATCGTATGAATTCTCCCGTTGAAATATACCGCTTCCACTGTCGTCCGCTCCTTCTCTCCGGAGAGCGCGTCCGTTCCGCCGATGAGCGCGCACAGCGCCTGACAGGCGAGGCATGCGCCGGCGAGCACGCAGCGACGCGCCGGGCCTCCCGCCGCCCGTCCCTGGAATGAAAAATGGATACGGTTCATCGACCCGTCCGCGAATCAGCGGTAGATGCCCTTGATCGATCCCCAGCTCGAGCGCTCGACCGCCGTACCGGTGCAGCCAGGGAGAGTAGACGTGATAGCGCCTATCTTCACGTTGCACGGATTCAGTACGGGGTTGTTGAAGCAGGGGGAGGTGTTGTGAAGCCAGTAGGGACCGGCGGAGGACGCCCAGAAGCAGAACTTCGGATCCAGGTAGAAATCGTCCATTCCCGCCGCACAACCATCATAGTCCGCGCCGTTCAGGAAGAAATCGTTGCATCCGAGGGTGGCGCCTCCCCCGGAGCACAGCACGCCCACCGTGCAGCCGTATACGATCGATCGGGTCATGGCCGCGCTTCCGCCGAGGAACCGCACGCCCGTCCCGCAGTGCGCGATCGTCTCGTTCTGGAGAGTAACCGACCCCGCCTGAACGTCGACGCCCGTGCCGCACGAATCGACGATGCTGTAGGTGAATTGCGGAGAAGAGACGCCCGCCACCGTCAGGCCCTGATTGCAGGCCTTCAGCGAAACGGCAACGATCGAGGGCGAGGCGTTTTCGACCGCAATGCCCGTGCCGAAGCCCCTGATGACGAGGCTCCAGAGCGAGCCTCCGATCACGTTTCTGATCGTGAAACATGTACCGATCCGATCGAGGGCGCGATGACGGTCACCGTGCCGCTGCCGCTCTGATTAATCGAAATATTCTTCCCGTCCACGACGATCGAGCCTTCGTGGTAAACGCCCACCGCAATCGCGATGGCGTCTCCCGAGGCCGCGCAGGAATCGACGGCCGCCTGAATGGTCGAAGCGTCGAGCGGGACCTTCCAGGTCTTTCCTTCGATTTCCCCCGATAGCGAGACCGCGATCAACGCTGCGACGATACATATTGTGCGCACCGGCATCACCTCTTGGTCAAAGGGTATCACAGGACTATGCAACGGTCGAGCCAAAAACTTCCCAAAAACTTCCCGAAAATACTTCCCATCCCCCGTTGCCCGCGGCGCCCCGATGCGTTATTATCAGACCGTCTCGTTCGATACGGGAGAAAGGTCGCCATGCCCTACTATCGCAGACGTTCTTCGAATCCGGTCGTCGACTTCCTGACCGGGAGCGTCGTCAACCAGATCATCGTCATCAACGTCATCATCTACGTGATAGAGATGATCCTCGCGCAGACCGCGTTCATCGACCTGTTCGGTCTCACGCCGCGCCTCGTCGTGACGAAGGGCTACGTCTGGCAGATCGTCACCTATATGTTCCTCCACGGGAGCATCTGGCACCTCATCCTCAATATGTTCATCATATGGATGTTCGGAACCCCCCTCGAGAGCGTCTGGGGCAGCAACCGGTTTCTCAATTACTATTTCGTCTGCGGCTTCGGCGGCGCGCTCCTCAGCTTCCTTTTCTCCTTCAACACGACCGTGATCGGAGCGTCGGGCGCCGGCTACGGTATTCTCCTCGCATACGCCGTCCTATTTCCCTACAGCGAGATATACGTCTGGGGCATCTTGCCCGTCCGTGCGCGGACGCTCGTCATTTTCATGACGATCATCGAGTTCGCGAGCGGTCTTTCGGCGGGGGACGGCGTCGCGCACTTCGCGCACCTCGGCGGGATGGCGGCGGGATTCGTCTTCCTCAAGGGCGGTCGAAGCGTGAGGAAATTCTTCCGGAAGATCCGCCCGGGCGGCGGGGGCGGCGATCCCTGGCGCGGATCCGGCGGCGGATTCAACTGAAGATGATCAGGCGGTCGTCGTGAAGGATTTCATCGCGGTCTCGAAGGCTTCCGTTTCCTCGTCGCTCAGCTTCCTCGAAGGCTTCCCGTCACGGATATCGAGGGCGTACCCGCGCGTCGAGGTCCTCCCGACCAGGTTCGTGAGAATGAAGCCGTGCTTCTCCCGGGTGAGAAGGCAGAGGGAATAGCTCTGCATGCCGCCGATATCCTCGAAGGCGTTATACTTGACGAGACCCGTTCCGCTGTAACAGCCCGTCAGCAGGCGGTGAATCCGCTTGAGCTCCTCGGAATGGCCCCGCAGGAACTCGCGGTTCTCGTCGACTCCCTTGAGCAGCTCTTCGAGCGCTCCCTCCGAACCCTTCGCCTCGTACACCTCCGCCATGCCGCGGAAGGGGCGTGTGAGCCTCCTGAACCGCACCAGCATGAAAATAGCGCAGATGAGCGAAGCGACGGCGAGGACGATCACCGCGATGATCAGCGCGCCGCTCTGAGCCTCGATGAATCCGATCATAACCTCCGCCTCTGTATTCGGACCGGCACCGCGATATAAAAATGGGGGCTTCAGCAAGCCCCGAGGTTTTCAAATGCCGGGGGCGGGATTTGAACCCGCACGGGTCGCCCCACTACCCCCTCAAAGTAGCGTGTCTACCATTTCCACCACCCCGGCACAAGCGATTATCTCGAAAAGGGAAGCGCTTACTTGCCCCCCTGGTTCGGCTTCTGGGCGTCTTCGGCCGGCTTCTGGCTTCCGCCCTGGGGAGTTCCCTGAGCAGCGCCGCTCTGGCCTTCCTGGACCGGCTGAGGCACGTTTCCGAGCACGTCCTCGATGTTCTTCTGATCTTCCGGGGCTACCGTTCCCCATTGCTGCGACGCCGCCTTCCTGAGCGGGCTCGACACCTTGGACGCCCCTCTCCCCGTCGAAAGAAACGCGAGAGACAAAGAGGTCAGGAAGAACAGAATCGCAAGGTATTGCGTCGCCTTGCCGAGGAAGGTCGCCGTTTCGCGGCCGCCGAATACCTGCCCGCCCCCGCCGCCGAAAGCCGCCGAAAGGGCGCCGCCCTTGCTTGATTGCATGAGCACGACAATCGTAAGCAAAACGCAGCCAAGGATATGCACCGCCAAAACGATATTAAAGAGCATTCTTCCACCAACCTTTTCAAAAGTAGAAGTTTAACGAAAACTCCCCCTCCAGTCAAATGATTTATCAAGGGATTATCGCGGCAGCATACCCAGAAAGCTCGACGCCTTGAGGGAAGCGCCGCCCACGAGGAGCCCGTCGATCTCCGGCTCCGCGAGAAGAGCCGGGGCGGTTTCCGGCTTGGCGCTTCCGCCGTATAATATCGGAAGATTCTCCGCCGCTGCGGTGCCGAAAAGCTCCTTGGCGATTATCCTGATCACCCCGTGCATATCGGATGCATCCCTTGGAGTTGCGGTCTTTCCCGTTCCAATGGCCCACACGGGCTCGTATGCGACGATGACCCGCGAGAATTCCGCTCCCTCGAGCCCTTCGCACGATTCGCGCACCTGGTTCGCGACGACATCGACCGCCTTGCCCGAATCGCGTTCCGCGAGAAGCTCGCCCACGCACAGGATCGGCGCGAGCCCGTTGCGGAGAGCCGCGCGGAGCTTCCGCGCGACAAGGGCGCCCGATTCGCCGATGGTATGCCTCCGTTCTGAATGCCCGACGAGCGCATAGGCGCATCCGAGAGCGCGGAGCATCCCGCCGGAGATCTCCCCGGTAAAGGCGCCTTCGTCCTCGCAGTAGAGATCCTGCGCGCCCGTTTTCACCGCGGATCCGCGCACCGCGTCCGCGACGGCGGGGAGCGTCGTGAAGGGAGGGATGAGAATGACCTCGCAGGCGCTCCCGGAGGCGCTCAAACCGACGCAAATCTCCCGCGCGAGGGCCGCCCCCGCGTGGTGGTCCAGGTTCATCTTCCAGTTGCCGGCCAGTATGGTGCGTCTCATGCTATCTGTCGCTCAATGCCTCGACACCGGGGAGCTTCTTCCCCTCGAGGAGCTCGAGGGAAGCGCCCCCTCCGGTCGAAACGTGGGTGATCTTCCCGGCGAGGCCGAGCTGGTTCAGCGCGGCGACCGAGTCTCCGCCTCCGATAACCGTCTTGGCCCCCTTCTTCGTTATCTCCGCCATGATCTTGGCGATCTTCTTCGTGCCGTTCGAGAACTTCGGAATCTCGAAAACCCCCATGGGGCCGTTCCAGAACACGGTCTTCGCTTTCATGAGCTCATCCCTGAACAGATCGACCGTCTTGTCCCCGATATCGACGCCGGCCCAATCCTCGGGGATGTCCCCCGTCGATACGATCTTGCTTTCGGCCGAGGCGCTGATTTCCCTGGCGACGATGCAATCGACCGGCAGAAAAATCCGCTTTCCCTTGCTCTTGTCGGTCTCATCCATCACCTCGCGGCAGAGCGGCACGAGATCCGTATCGACGATCGATTTTCCGACCTCGAGACCGACCGCCTTGAAGAAGGTGAAAGCCATGCCGCCGCCTATGAGCACCCGGTCGACCCGGTTGAGGAGATTCTTGATGAGCTCGAGCTTTCCGGATACCTTCGCGCCCCCCATGACGGCGACGAACGGGCGTTCCGGATCCAGGAGAAGCCCTTCGAGCGCGTCGATCTCCTTTTCCATCAGAAAGCCCGCCACCTTGTTCTCGAAATAACGCGTCACGCCGACCGTCGACGCGTGGGCCCGGTGGGCGGTTCCGAATGCGTCGTTCGCGTAGAGATCGCCGCATTTCGCGAGCCGCTTCGCGAATTCGGGATCGTTCGCCTCCTCTTCCGCGTAAAACCGGACGTTTTCAAGCAGCAGAATCTCGCCGGGACGGAGCGCGGCGGCCGCCTTCTCCGCGTCGGGGCCGACGCAATCCTCGACGAACCGGACCGGATGCTTCACGAGATCCCCGAGGCAATCCGCGATCGGCCTCAGCGAGTAGGTCTTGTCCTTCTTGCCCTTCGGCCTTCCGAGGTGCGACATGAGGACACAGCTTCCTCCGCCTGCGGCGATGTAATCGATGCTGGGGAGCGAAGCGCGCACCCGCGTGTCGTCGGTGATGCTCCCTTCCTTCGAGAGCGGCACGTTAAAATCGACCCGCATGAGGACCTTGCGCCCCTTGAGATCCACGTCCCTGAGAGTCTTCTTCCTCAACGCCTTCTCCTCCTCGAGACTGATCGTGTCGTGCCCGGTTACCGGGCGATGAGCTTCATCATGTCGACCATTCTCATCGCATAGCCATATTCGTTGTCGTACCACGAAAATATCTTGAAAACCCGCGGCGTGACGCCCATCGTGGAGAGCGCGTCGAAAATCGAGGAGTGCGGATTTCCGATGACGTCGCACGAGACGATCGGATCCTCGCAGTATTCGACGATATTTTTCATCGGTCCATTTGCCGCCTTCTTGACCGCCG
>JBFYZM010000198.1:0-7968 GCA_041309505.1 Candidatus Krumholzibacteriota bacterium | reverse complement strand
GGTGCGTTGTTCGACCGCGCGATGATCGTCCGGCAATGGCGGGATTGCACCGCCGCGCGGGGAGTCCTCGCCGTGTCGCTCGTTCTTCTCATGGCGGGCGTCGTATCGGGCCAGATCGAGCCGGAGGGATGGAGCTCGGTGCGCGTCATGCTCCTCGTCGCTTCCGCGATCGCGCTCTTCATCGTGGCGACGGTATCCGATCATTTCCTCGACGAGCACCTCTGGCGGCACGTCGCGAAGCGTCACCTTCCCGGCATATTCCTTTGGACCCTCGGTGCGCTCGTCGCCATGTACCTTCTTCTCGATCGCGCGCACTTCGACGCCGCGGGCGCGGTCGAGCACGGCAAATGGATCGTGCTCGCCGTCGCGTGCCTCATCGGTCTCATCCCGGAGTCGGGTCCGCATCTCGTATTTGTGGTGCTCTTCGCGCGCGGGACGATTCCGTTCAGTATTCTGCTCGCGAGCTCGATCGTGCAGGACGGCCACGGCATGCTCCCGATGCTCGCGCAGTCGCGCAGGACGTTCGTCGTCGTCAAGGCGATCAATTTCGTCGTCGGCCTCGCGGTGGGAGCCGCGGCGCTCGCGCTCGGGTATTGATGGATTACGACCGGATCATAACGCACGGGGATTTCGACGGCGTCGTTTCGGGCGCGATCTGCTCGTTCGTTCTCGGCGTCGACACGTTCATCTTCACGGGGCCGGGCGCGGTCGCGCGCGCCGAGATATCGATCGGGAAGCGCGACGTCGTGTGCGATCTTCCGTACCCGCTCGAGTGCGGGCTCTGGTTCGATCATCATCCGGGAAACCGCGAGGCGTTGGCACTTCGAGGGATCGATCCCGCGGGGATTCCCGGCCGCCTCGACGGAACGAAGCCCTCGGCGGCCCGCGTCGTATTCGACTATTACTCGGAGCGGGGAACGGACCTCCCCGCGCGGTTCGCGGAAACGGTCGCGGAAGCCGACATCATCGATTCGTTCGATTACCGGACCATCGACGAATGGCTTCGCGAAACGCCGGGCAAGCTCGTGGATATGAGTCTCAAGGCGCCGGTTCCTGATTTCCGGGAGCGTACGAAGTTCCTCGACATGCTCGTTCGCCTCGTCCGCGACGGTTCGCTCGCCGACGTTCTCCGGGACGCGACCGTGACCGGGCGCGTCGCGCGATACCGCGACGAGGAGAAGCGCATGATCGAGTTCCTGAAGAAATCGATCTCGTTTCTCGACGAGGACGCCGCCCACGAGCTCGTCATTCTCGATTTCACCGCGCACTCGAGGCCGCCCCGCGTGCTCAAGAATCTCGCCTACCTCCTCGAGCCCGGAGCGCTCGGAGCCCTGACCGTGAGCCCGGTCTTCCGCGGCGATCGCAAGACGACCGACATTTCCATCTCGATGTCCCTCTCCATGAACATGACCGACAAGGCGCACGGCAAGGACATCGGAGAGATCATGCGCTCGCTCGATATCGGCGACGGGCACGTAGGCGCCGCGGCGGGCATGATTCACTCCGCGTCCAAGGACGAGATGCTCCGAAAAAAGAAGAAGGCGCTCTCCGATATATGGAAACTCTGGAAGGCGATGAAATGAACGCGCGCCGTTCGACGTCGACGATCGTATGGCTCGCGCTCGCGTGCGCGCTCGCCGCGGGCGCGGCCTGTGCCGGATCGGCGGGCGCATCTGACCCCGCGGGGAAACGCGTCGATACGTACGTGGCCGGGGCGGCGCTCCTCGACGCCGGGGAGAACGAGCGGGCCGCGCGTTTCTTCGAGGACGCTCTCGCGAAGGATGGCGGGCTCGTGGAGCTCGCGGAGGGTCTCGTCGAAGCTCGCTCCCGGCTCTGCGCGCCGAACGCGGCGATCGCCCGCTGCGCTCAGTCGATTCAGGCGAGTCAGGGCGCGGGGCGGGAGATCTTCGAGCTCTATCTGAACGGGGAGCGCTCGCGCCTGCGGAGGGATTTCAGCGCCGCCGCCGCGCATTATCGCGGCGCCTTTTCGGCCGCCGGGAGGGCCGGGGATACGCTCTCGGCCGTCGTATGCGGCAAGGCCCTCGCGCTGTGCCTCATCGCGGACCAGGACGCCCCGGGCGCCCTCGAAGCCGCGCAGAGGTTCGACTCCCTCGCGCCGGGATTGCCCCGGCCGGGACGGCTCGCCGTTTCCGTCATGTCCGTTCGCGCCGAATGCCTGAACGCGGTCGACAGCCTCGATGCGGCCGAACGTCTTTTCCGCGAAACCCTCTCGCTCGCGAAGGCGGGAGAATTCAGACAGATCGAAAGCGGCTGTCTCGCGGGCCTCGGGCGGCTCGACGAGAAGCGCCAGAGGAACAGGGAGGCGATATCGTTCTACGGCCAGGCGCTCATTCTCGAGCGGGCCATGGGAAACCGGGAGAAGACGGCGACTCTTCTCAATAATCTGGGGCAGGTCGAGGTGAACGCGGGCGATCCCGAATCCGCCACGGGACGCTTCGCGGAGACGGAGGAGATCGCGAAGTCATGCGGTCTGAAGTGGATACTCGGCTACGTCTCGTACGGCCGCGGAGCGCTCGCCGAAAAGAAGGGGGACCGGGAAGAGGCCCTCAAGCTCTTCCTGCAGGCTCTTGCGCTGCATAGAGAAGAGAGAAACGTCTGGGGGGAGCTCGGCGTCGATCTCAGAGTCGGATACCTCTACGGCGAGCAGGGTCAATACGCTCTGGCGATCCGGCATTACGAACGCGCGCTCAGGGTTTACGAGGAGATGAAGAGTCTCTACGGGATGAGCTGGACGCTCGCGGGGCTCGCCGTCACCTACCACAAGCTCGGCGATTTCGCGAAAGCCGAGGAATACTACCGCAGGACGCTCGACGTGAAACGCAGGCTCGGCGACGAGCGCGGGGCCGCCTGGAGCCTCAATTCGCTCGGGATGATCGCCGATATGCAGGGCCGATATCGCGACGCTCTTTCGTTCGAGCACGAGGCGATGGCGATCTACCGGGAGGCGGGCGATCGCGCGGGAATCGCGGAAGCGCATTTCAGCATCGGATCGGTCTATTTCTATCTCGGAAACTACACCGAGGCGTTGAAGCATTACGAGGAGGCGTTCGCCGTCGCGACCGAAACGGGAAACGGGCAGTTTCTCGGCAGGGTCGCGAGCGGCATGGGATCGGTCTACTCCGCGGCGGGGAGGCTCGATCTCGCCGGGGATCTGTACCGGAAGTGTCTCGAGGTCGCCCGCGATTCGAAACAGAAGACGGATATCGTCTGGGCCCTCAACAATCTCGCCTCCCTCGAGATTCAGCTCGGGAATCTCGCCGCCGCGCGCGCGTACGCCGGGGAGGCGCTCGCGATCCTGCCGGCCGAGGGGCAGGAGTACCTTCGCGCCCGCGCGCTCTATCTCATGGGAATGGCACTCGGCCCGGTCGAGTCCTCGATCGGCTATCTCGAGCGCGCGCTCGTTCTCGCCGAGGGAAGCGGCATCGAGGAGCTCAGGTGGAAATGTCTTTCCGATCTGGGCGAGCTCTACCGGGCGAAAGGGGACACGGCGAAGAGCTACTCTCTCCAGCATCGCGCGATCGTCTCCGTCGAATCGCTCAGGCGCCTCGCCGGCTCGGACGAGCTTCGGCGGCATTTCTTCCAGCCCGCGATCCTTCCGTACGAGCGCATCGTTTCGGTCATTCTGACGAGATCGGGCCGCGCGCAGGACGTGAAGGAGGCGTTCAGCTACACGGAGCGCTGCAGGGCGCAGATCCTCGCCTCGCTTCTCAGGGAGGCGATGGACCGGACCGGAGCGAAGGGGAACGACAGGCTTCTCGAGGGGGAGCGCGAGATCCTCTCGCGGCTCACCTTCTACCAGGCGCGCCTGCAGGACGGCTCGCTCGCGCCTGACGAGCGTGCCGGTTTCCTCGAGAAGATCGAGGGTCTCGAGAGACGCTTCACGAGCCTCAGTCTCAAGTTCGAGCAGAGAGACAAGGATTATCTCTCGGCGCTCTATCCGAAGGTCGCTCAGCCCGACGAGCTCCTCTCGACGCTCGCTCCCGGCGAGATGGCGCTCTCCTATTTTCTGGGAGAGAAACGGTCGTACGTATTCTGCGGCACCAAGGAGGATCTCGCCGTCTACGAGCTCCCCGCGAGGGCCTTCATCGAGCAGCGGGTCGAATTTTTCCTGAGTCTCCTCCAGCAGTATGCCGCCGCGCCGGACACGGCGGCGGCCGGCGCCCCGATCCCGGCGCAGGTGTTCGAGTTCGCCGCGAACGAGGTGTACGATCTGCTGCTCGAGCCCGCGGCGCGGTCGCTCGGAGCGGGGGAGAAGCTCGTCATCATTCCCGACGGTCTTCTCGCCAGGCTGCCGTTCGCGATTCTCAAAAAGGGAGACCGCTACCTCGTCGCGGATCACGACATTTCGTACGCGCCTTCCCTGAGAACGCTCCGCTACCTCAGGGAGCGCGGCGCCGTGCGCTCGCGCTCGACGCACGCTCCCGAATTCGACATCATCGCGATCGGCGCGAGCGGCGAAGGCGCGGCCGGATCGAAGGGCGGGACGCGCGTCTATCCCTTCACCGATATACCGATCGAGCCTCTGCCCGGCGCGGCGCAGGAAGCGAAGGACGTCGCATCCGTCTTTTCCCGATCGATCGTGCTCGCGGGGCGGAGCGCGGGGGAGGGCTCGCTCAAGGCGAGCCGCATCGACGACACCGGAATTCTGCATTTCGCGGCGCACGCGTACATCGACAACGGCGATCTCAGGCGCTCGTTCATCGTGCTGAATCCGGAGCGCGACTTCGGGGACACGCTCGCGAGCGTCTCGGAAGACGGCATCCTCCAGTGGCACGAGATTGCCGCGCTCAAGCTCAACGCGGCGCTCGTGACTCTCTCGGCGTGCCGCTCCCGGGGAGGCGTCCTGTCGTACGGGGAAGGCATATCCGGTCTCACCGAGGCGTTTCTCTACGCGGGAGGCGGCTGCGTGCTCGCGGCGCAGATCGACATACCGGACGATCTCGCGGGCGCGATGATGGCCGAATACTACCGCAACGTCAAGAAAGGGCTCGGCGCGTCCGCCGCGCTGAGCGCCGCGCAGCGCACCGCGATCGCGAAGGATGGCGCGATCGCGAGCCCCGCCGTGTGGGGCGCCTTCGTGGCTATCGGAGACGGCGCCTCGGCGCCGAGACTCTCGCGCGGGTCCATCGGCTCGAGATACGTATATATCGCGCTCGTTATTGCCGCGGCCGTCCTCGCCGCGCTCGTCATGCGCGGGAGGCGCCGCCGAATCCGATAGGCTGCAGCTATGCCGAATCGCGGATTCTTCGTGTCATCGCCGGGCGAGGGAGCGTCTCATTGATCGAGAACCTGGAATCGGCGACCGACGAGGCGCTGGCCGCGGAGATCGCACGGGCGCCGGGCGACCGGCTGTGCACCGAGCTCTTCCGGAGGTACAGCAAGAAGATCTACTTCTGGAGCTTCGGTTACACGCACGAGGTCGAGGAAGCGCTCGAGCTCTCGCAGGAGATCTTCGCCAAGATCTTCCGGAATATCGGGAGCTTCTCGGGGCGCTCGCGCTTTTCGACATGGGCCTATCAGGTGGCGAGAAACCACTGTCTCGACGAGCTCTCGAAGAGACGGATGCGGTGGCGCGACAGGCTCCTGTCGTTCGAGGAAGGGGTCGGCGCGGAGGCGATCGAAGCCGAGGTTTTCTCTCGGGTCGACGAGATCAAGGACCTCGAACGGATTCTCGACGCGGCGCGGGAATGTATGTCGAAGGACGAGATCGAGGCGTTCGTCCTCCACTACCGGGAAGGGCTCACGGTGAACGAGATCACGAAGATAATCGGATGCGCGAACGCGACGGGCGCGCGGGCTCTGATCCAGAGCGCGAGAAGGAAGTTCGGCCGTCTCGTCGAGGAGAAAGGCTTCGGCAATGCCTCATAGCGAACATCTCGATCTTGAATTATTGGAGAAATACCTCCTGGGGAAGCTCGAGGAGCGAGACGCCGAGGCCGTGCGGCGACACCTCGAGAAATGCGCGCTCTGCGATCTCGAGCTCAAACGCCTCCAGCGTTTCGCGGGCGTAGATTCGGACGACGACCTTGCACGCTCCGCGGAATGGATCTACGCGCGCAGAAAGCTCGAGAACGCGTTCGGCGAACGCATAGCGCCGTCGGCGGCCCGTGCCGCGAAGGGCGCGACCGCGAGGGAAAGCCGATTCTCCCGCGCGTCGCGCGCCGCGCGATGGATCGTGCCGGTGACCGTCATGGCCGCCGGCCTCGTTCTGATCGCCTATTTCTCGAAACGGGAGGAATTCCGGACGAGCGAGCCCGCGCGGCGCGTTATGCGGGGCGCTCCGCCGATCCGTTACGACATCGAGCTCCTGGAACCGTCCGGGGAGATTCGCGCCTTTCCGGCCGTATTCAAATGGAAATCGGAGCGGGACGATAATCGATACACCCTCGAGATATTCACGCCGACCCTCGCGAGGATCTATCGGGCGGAGAACATCGGCGGATCCTCGTGGACCGCTCCCGATACCCTCGGAACGATCCTCAAGCCCAACATCATCTACCTCTGGAGCGTCAAGGGATTCAAGGGGCTCGAGCGGGTCGCCGCCTCCCCGAACGGCTGGTTCATGATCGCGCGCGGATCGCCCGCCCGCCTGTCCATTCCTTGACATCGCCGGGACCGCGTGATAGCGTTCGATCCACGGCATATACCGCCCTTATAACGAATTCTCGAATACGGGGAGGATCGAACGATGGATATCAAGAAAATTCAAACCGCTCTCAAGGAGAAGGGTGTCGACGGCTGGCTCCTGTGCGATTTCCACAACCGGGATCATCTCGCCTACCGCGTGCTCGGTCTCGATTTCAAGAAAGGGACGTCGCGGCGCTGGTTCTACTTCATTCCGGTGAAGGGGGAGCCGATCCGACTCGTCTCGGCGGTCGAGCCCGCGCGGCTCGACGCGCTCCCGGGCGAGAAGAGATACTACCGCGCGTGGGGGGAGCTTCATTCATCCATCAAGGAGATGCTCGGCAAGCCGAAGAAGCTCGCCATGCAGTATTCCCCTTTAAATAACATTCCCTACGTCTCCATCGTGGACGCGGGGACGATCGAGATCATCAGACAGTTCGGACATGAGATCGTCTCTTCCGCCGACCTCGTTCAGCAGTTCGAGTCGCTCATCGATAAAAAGGGCTACGAGAGCCACCTCAAAGCCGGCGACAAGGTTCAGCATATCAAGAACGAGGCCTTCGCCGAGATCGGCAAGGCGTTCGCCGAGAAGCGGAAGCTCACCGAGTACGAGCTCGCGCAGTTCATCCTGAAGCGCTTCGAAGAAGAGGGGCTCGACTGCGGCGGGGAGTCCCCGATCGTCGGCATCAACGACCACCCGTCCGATCCGCATTTCGAGCCGAAGCAGGAAGGCACGTACACCTTCAAGAAGGGGGACTGCATCCTCATCGATCTCTGGGCGAAGCTCAAAGAGCCGGGTTCGATTTACTACGACATCACGTGGTGCGGGTTCGCCGGCGACGAGCCGCCCGAGAAGTACCAGGAGATCTTCCACACGGTGCGCGACGCGCGCATCGCCGCGGTGAACTTCGTCCGCAAGCGCTTCGCCGAGAAGAAGCCGTGCTACGGCTGGGAGGTCGACGACGCGTGCCGCAAGGTGGTCGTCGACGCCGGCTACGGCGATTTCTTCGTGCATCGCACGGGGCACTCGATCGGCGAGGAGGTGCACGGGAACGGCGTCAACATCGACAACCTCGAGACGAAGGACGAGCGGCTGCTCGTGCCGGGCATCTGCTTCTCGGTCGAGCCGGGCATCTACCTCAAAGGCGATATGGCGGCCCGCTCCGAGATCGACTGCTTCATCACGCTCGAGGACAAGGTCGTCGTGGCAGGCGAGGAGCAGATGGAGCTCGTACGGGTGCACGTGTAGCTGCTGTGCGCCGGCGGTGTTGGTGGGGCCGGGCGCCATACGAGGCGCCGGCTCAGACAGTCCTCGCGCGCCGA